>WRGP01000115.1 GCA_009787135.1 Bacillota bacterium
CCTGATGCTCGTGCTGCATGCCGCGGACGAGGCGGGCATCCCCGTGTTCGGCTCGGAGGTGGAGCAGGTGGTGAACGGCTGCCTGGCCACGCAGGGCATTGATTATGTCGAGCTTGGCAAGATGTGCGGGCGCATGGCCGCGGAAATCCTGAACGGAAACGCCGTGCCGGAGACCATGGCGGTGCGGCTGGTGGAGGAGTGTACGCCCGCGTACAACGGCGAGGTCGCGGCGAAGCTGGGTATCGCGCTGCCGGAGGCGTACGCGGACGCGGAGAACGTGGCGGCGGGTGAATAAACCGCGTTCACCCGTTTGGAAAAAACGTCATCCCGTGAGAATTCCCGGATGCTCACGGGATGACGCAAAGTTTGGCGCCATGATAAAAAGGGGTAGGCTGAAATGGATGTAATCCTGCGATTGTTTGTGAACGTGCTTGAGGAGGGCTTTATCTACGGCATCATGGCCATGGGTGTGTATATCACCTATAGCGTACTGCATTTCCCGGACCTGTCCGTGGACGGCACATTTCCCTTGGGCGCGTGTGTGACAGCCGCTTTGATCCTCGCGGGCGTACATCCGGTGATCGCCCTTGGCTGCGCGTTCTTCTGTGGCTGCGCGGCCGGGGCGGTCACCGGCTTTTTGCACGTGAAGCTGCGCATTTCCGATCTGCTCAGCGGCATTCTTGTCATGACGGGGCTTTGGTCCGTGAATCTCGTGGTTCTTGGCGGGCGGGCTGTGGCGCCGTTTTATAACAAGCCTACCCTGTTTAGCACGGGTCTCGTCAAGCTGTTGCCGCAGGGCCTGTATCTCCGCCGCGTGCTGATCGTCCTGTTTCTGACGGTGGTCATGGTCAAGCTCATCGCGGACCTGTACTATAGAACAAAATCAGGCCTGCTTCTGCGCGCGGCCGGAGATAATGATCAATATGTTACGGCTCAGGGCGTGGATCCGGGCCGGATGAAAATGCTTGGCTTGATGCTGGGCAACGGCCTGGCCGCGCTGTCAGGCAGCGTGCTGGCGCAGCAGGCGGAGAGCGCGAGCGTGTCCAGCGGCACCGGCATGGTGGTTATGGGGCTGGCGTCGGTTATTATCGGCACCAGCCTCCTGCGGGGTTTCCGCTTTCTCAAACCCACGACGATGGTGATCGTCGGCTCGGTACTCTACAAGGCCGCCCTGGTCGCGGCCATGCAGTTGGGTTTGCCAACGAACTATCTGAAGCTGCTGATGGCCGTGCTGTTCGTCACCGCGCTGGTGACAGGCAACGCGCTGGACGGGAGGAGAAAGCAAAGTGCAAAGGCTTATCGCGCCTGACGTTCCCATGGTGCGGATGCAAAACATCCATAAAACGTTCAACCCTGATTCTGTGAACGAGCGGACAGTGTTTGCGGGCTTTAGCCTCACGATCTGGCAGGGGGATTTTGTTTCCGTTATCGGCAGCAACGGATCGGGCAAAACTACGCTTCTCAACCTCCTGTGCGGCAGCGTTGCCGCGGACAGGGGATGCGTTGAGGTGGCGGGGGAATGCGTGGACAGGCTCAAAGAATTTCAGCGGGCGCGGTTCATCGGGAGGGTTTATCAGGACCCGGCCAAGGGCACCTGCGCCAACCTGACTATTTTGGAGAATATAGCGCTGGCCGATAACAAGGGAAAGCCGTATTGGCTTGGCAACGGCGTAAATAGGCGGCGCCTGGACACATACCGCGCCATGGTGGAGCCGCTTGGTTTGGGGCTCGAAAATCAAATGCACCTGGCTGTCGGAAGCTTATCGGGCGGGCAACGGCAGGCCTTGGCGCTGCTCATCTGCACGATGACGCCCATTGATCTGCTGATCCTGGACGAGCATACCGCGGCGCTGGATCCGCGCTCCTCGGAGACGGTGATGGAACTGACGGAGCGCGTTGTGAAGGAAAAGAAGCTGACGACGCTGATGGTCACGCATAACCTGCGCTTTGCCGTGGAGCATGGAAACCGCCTGCTGATGATGCATCAGGGAGAGGTGGTTGTGGATGCCGCCGATGAAAAGCGCGGCGATTATTCGGTGGATGAGCTGCTGAGAATCTTTAATGAGATTAGCGTTGAGGTGGGGAATTGAGGGAATCGGGCGGATATTGTACGGAAATTGGTTGACGCTTGTCCAAGAGTGGGATATACTAAACCATTCTGTTTAGCGTGGGTGAACGGCATGTCAGCCAACGAATGGGAGGTCATACCATGACGGACGCGAAAGCGGCGCGCGCCAATTTCATCTGGGATATCATTGACGAGGATTTGAAGGCCGGCAAAAACGACGGCCGCGTGCATACGCGCCTTCCCCCCGAGCCAAACGGCTGGCTGCACATCGGCCACGCGAAAAACATCTACGTCAACGCCGGAACCGCCGAGCATTTCGGCGGCCTGTGCAACCTGCGCTTTGATGATACGAACCCGGCTAAGGAAGATCAGGAATTCGTTGACGCCATCATGGCCGATATCCGCTGGCTGGGCTACGATTGGAACGGTGGCCTGTTCTTCGGCTCCAGCTATTTTGACAAGTGCTATGAGCTGGCGGAAAAGCTGATCCAAGACGGCAAGGCGTATGTCTGCGACCTGCCGCAGGAGGAGATGCGCGCCTACCGCGGCACGCTGACGCGGCCCGGCCAAAACAGCCCGTACCGGGACCGTTCGGCGGAAGAAAACCTTGACCTCTTCCGGCGTATGCGGGCCGGGGAATTTGAAAACGGAAGCCGCGTGCTTCGCGCGAAGATCGATATGGCGTCGCCGAACATCAACATGCGCGACCCCACGCTCTACCGCATTCTGCACATGCCCCACCACCAGACGGGCGACAAGTGGTGCATCTACCCGATGTACGACTTCGCCCACCCGATCCAGGACGCGATTGAGGGCATTACACACTCGATGTGCTCGCTGGAATATGAGGATCACCGCCCGCTGTATGATTGGGTCGTGGAGGCATGCGCGTTCGCGAACCACCCGCGCCAGATTGAATACGCGCGGCTGAACCTGACGAACACGCTGCTCAGCAAGCGCTTTTTGCGAAGGCTTGTGGAGGAAGGCCACGTCCGGGGCTGGGACGATCCCCGCATGCCCACGCTGGCCGCGATGCGCCGCCGCGGCTATACGCCCGAGGCCATTCGCGATTTCATTGAGCGCGCCGGTGTGGCAAAGGCTGATTCTGTCGTGGACATGGCGCTGCTGGAACACTGCGTGCGCGGGCATTTGGGTGAAATCGCGCCGCGCGCCATGGCCGTGCTGCGGCCGCTGAAGGTGACGCTTACGAATTGGCCGGAAGAAAAGCGAGATCCTCTCACGGCGGAGAACCATCCAAATCATCCCGAGATGGGCACGCATGAGGTCGTATTCGGCCGCACGCTCTATATTGAACAGGAAGATTTTATGGAAAACCCGTCTGGCAAATTTTTCAGGCTCAAGCCGGGCGGCGAGGTGCGGCTCAAGGGCGCGTATATCATCCGCTGCGACGATTTTGTGAAGGATGAAAGCGGCAAGGTGACGGAGCTTTTGTGCACCGTTGACACGGCAAGCCGTTCCGGTTCCCAGGGCGCGGGCCGAAAGGTCAAAGGCACGCTGCACTGGGTGAACGCGGAGGATGCCGTACCCTTTGAAGCTAGGGTATACGAGCCGATGCTTCTGGATGACGAAGCGGTCGCGGAGGATGCCGAAGGCGGCGAGCCCATGCCGGACAAGAAGGATTTTATCGCGCGCCTCAATCCAAATTCCATGGAAATCCTTACCGGCTGCATGGCCGAGCCGTGGCTTAAAGAAGCCAAAGACGGCGACAAATTTCAGTTTCTGCGCGTGGGCTATTTCTGCAAGGACAGGGACGGTTTTGTGTTTGACCGCACCGTCGGCCTGAAGGATAGCTTTACGAAAAAATGATTGGATGCGATGTGTAAGGGATTTATCCCTTAGGCAGGGGTCTGGCGGCGGCGCTCCCAGTATCCCCCCCCATCCCCGTAAGGAGTATTCCCCATGAACGTTCGCACGCGGTTTGCCCCCAGCCCGACGGGGTATATGCACGTCGGCGGCTTACGTACAGCGCTGTATGCGTACCTGTATGCCCGCCATGAGAAGGGCACGTTTATCCTGCGTATTGAGGACACGGACCAGGAGCGTGAGGTGCCGGGCGCGCTGGAGAAGATCTACGAATCCCTGCGGGAGGCCGGGCTTTCCTATGATGAGGGCCCGGACGCCGGCGGGGATTTCGGCCCGTACATTCAGTCCCGGCGGCAGGCGGCCTATCTGCCGCATGCCTTGGAACTCATTGAAAAAGGCGCGGCGTATCCGTGCTTTTGCACCAAGGAGCGGCTGGAGAAGGCCCGCGAGGCGGCGGAAAAAAAAGGCGAGACGTTTAAGTACGACAAGCACTGTCTGGGGATTCCAAAGGACGAGGCGAAGCGCCGCATTGACGCGGGCGAGCCGTATGTCATCCGCCAAAACATGCCGGTCACAGGCAAGGCGTCCTTTGACGACGTGCTCTACGGCCATGTGGAGGTGGATTGCGCCACGCTGGATGATACCGTGCTCATCAAGGCGGATGGCATGCCGACCTATAACTTCGCCAACGTGATCGACGACCATCTCATGCGCGTTTCGCATGTCATGCGCGGCACGGAGTATCTCTCTTCCGCGCCAAAGTATAATCTCCTGTACGACGCGTTTGGATGGGAGAAGCCGTGCTATGTCCACTTGGCCCCCGTGATGGCGGACGCGCATCGAAAGCTGTCCAAGCGCCACGGCGACCCGACGTTTGAGGATCTATTGAACGAAGGGTACTTAAGCGAGGCGATCGTCAACTACATCGCGCTGCTGGGCTGGAGCCCGGGGAACGACCAGGAGTTTTTTACCCTTGCCGAGCTGGAGGCGGCGTTTCAGCTGAAGGGCCTGAGCAAATCCCCCGCCATTTTTGACAAGGATAAGCTGACGTGGATGAACAGCGAGTATATCCGCAATCTGCCCTTTGACCGCTATCTGGCGCTTGCCATGCCTTGGTTTGGGCAGGCCGGGGTTCTGGCGGCGGATACCCGGCGCCTTGCGGAGCTGACGCAGGGCCGCACGGAAGTGTTCGGCCGTATCCCGGACATGGTGGATTTTCTTGCCGCGATGCCGGACTTTGACCCGGAGCTGTATAGCAATAAAAAGATGAAAACCGATCCGGCGGCAGCCAAACACGCGCTCGCGCTTGTCCGGCCCGTGCTCGCGGCCGTTGATGACTGGCGGGAGGCGCCCCTGCATGACGCGCTCATGGCTGCCATCGCGAACAGCGGCATGAAGAACGGGCAGGTGCTCTGGCCGCTGCGCATCGCCATCTCTGGCCGGCTGGCCACGCCGGGCGGCGCGATAGAGATCGCCTACCTGCTGGGCAAAGCGGAGACGCTCAGGCGGGTGGACGCGGCGGCGGCAAAGCTTTAGGAAGCCGTCAGCCTGGTGTTGGAACGGCGGATAAAAAAGCGGGAGCGGAGGAGAGGCAAGCGCATGCATGACGTGTCGATCATCAGTATAAGGGAGCGGCCGGAATGGCTTGAACGCGGCGCGGACTATTTTTCCGCAAGGTGGCATATGGACAGGCAGCTATATGCTGACAGCATGCAGGACAGCCTGCGAGAGGATACGCAGGTGCCGCGCTGGTATTGTATGCTGGCTGGCGGCGCGATTGTCGGCGGGTTCGGGCTCGTTGAAAATGATTTTATGGTCAGGGACGACTTATGCCCGTGGCTGTGCGCGCTGTACATTGAGCCGTCGGAACGCGGACGGGCGCTTGGCGCGAAGCTTCTGGCGCACGGCCGCCGCGAAGCGTATACACTTGGCTTTGCAAAGGTGTATCTCAATACCGATCATGTTGGCTACTATGAAAAGTACGGCTGGCGCTGGATGGGTGATTTTGCGCATCAAAGCGGGGAGAACGCGCGCGTT
>WRGP01000116.1 GCA_009787135.1 Bacillota bacterium
CCCGGTTTTCCGCGGGCTGCCGCCGCTGCTTACGGCGGGGCGGTACCACTCCCTCGCGGCGGACCGCGCCACGCTGCCGGACGAGCTGCTCGTCGTCGCCGAGATGGACGACGGCGAGGTCATGGGCGTCAAGCACCGCGATGCCGATGTCTACGGCCTGCAGTTCCACCCGGAATCCATTCTAACGCCGGACGGGGCCAGAATCATTGAGAACTTTTTGCGGATTGGAGGGGATGGCCATGATTGAGCAGGCGATACGGGAACTGCTGGCCGGACGTGATCTTGGCCCGGATACGACGAAGGCCGTCATGATGCGCATGATGGAAGGCCAGGCGACCGAAGCGCAGATGGGCGCGTTTCTGGCCGCGATGCGGCTCAAGGGGGAGACCATCCAGGAGATCACGGCCTGCGCCGAGGTGATGCGGGCCAAGTGCATGAAGCTGCGCCCGCAGACCGATGTGCTCGATATCGTGGGCACGGGCGGCGATGAACTGTATAGTTTCAACATTTCCACGGTCTCCGCGTTTGTCGTGGCCGCGGGCGGCGTGCCGGTCGCCAAGCATGGGAACCGCAGCGTGTCCAGCAAGTGCGGCAGCGCCGACGTGCTGGAGGCGCTGGGCGCGAACATCAGCCTGACCGCCGGGCAAAACGAGCGGGTGCTGACAGAGACCGGCATGTGCTTTATGCTGGCGCAGGTGTACCACGCGGCGATGAAGCATGTGGCCCCCGTGCGCCGCGAGCTTGGCGTGCGCACGATCTTTAACATCCTGGGGCCTTTGGCCAACCCGGCGGGCGCCACGATGCAGCTGCTGGGCGTATACGATGAAAACCTCGTGGAGCCGCTGGCCAGCGTGCTTAAGAACCTCGGCGTCAAGCGCGCCATGGTCGTGCATGGGCATGACGGGCTCGACGAGATCACGCTCACCGATACCTCCACCATCTGCGAGGTGGCGGACGGCAGGCTGAACAGCTATTTTATCACGCCGGAGCAGTTCGGGCTACCGCGCTGCCGGCTTTCCGACCTGACGGGCGGCGGGCCTGCGGAAAACGCGGACATCGCCCGGCGGATCCTCGCGGGCGAGAAGGGGCCGAGGCACGACATCGTGGTGCTCAACGCGGCATGCTGTTTGTACATGGGCAAAAACCACGTCACCATGCGGGAGTGCGTGCGGCTTGCGCAGACGCTGATCGACAGCGGGGAAGCCCTGCGCAAGCTGGACGGCTTTATCCGCGCGACGAACGAGGCGGCGGCATGAACATTTTGGAGCGCATCGTGAAGGCCGCAAAGGCGCGCGTGGAAAGGGATAAGAAAGCCGGGCTGCCGCCGCAAAGCGCGACGCGGCGTCCCCCCTTTCGATTTGAGCGGTGCCTGCGCGGGCCGGACATTGCTTTCATCTGCGAGGTGAAGAAGGCCTCCCCTTCCAAAGGGGTTCTCGCGGAGGATTTTCCGTATCTTGATATTGCGCTGGCCTATGAGAGGGCCGGGGCGGCCGCCATTTCCGTGCTGACCGAGCCGGAGTTCTTTCAGGGGCATGACCGTTACTTGGCCGAGATACGCGAAGCCGTTAGGCTCCCCTTGCTGCGCAAGGATTTCGTCGTCGACCCGTTTCAGATTGAACAGGCGGCCCGCCTCGGCGCGGACGGTATCCTGCTCATCTGCGCGATCTTGGAGCCTGCCCAGCTTTCCGAGTATATCCGGGCGGCCGACAGCCTTGGGCTCTCGTGCCTGGCGGAGGCGCATGATGAGGCGGAGATGAACATGGCGCTGAAAGCGGGGGCGCGGGTGATTGGCGTCAACAACCGGAACCTAAAGACGTTTGAGGTGGATATAAACAACAGCGTATGCCTTCGGGCGCTGGCGCCAAAGGACGTTCTTTTTGTGTCGGAAAGCGGCATCCGGAGCGCCGGGGATGTGGAGCGCCTGCGTCGGCACGGCATAGACGCCGTGCTGGTCGGGGAAGCGCTGATGCGCTCGCCCGATCAAGAGGCGGCGCTCCGCGCGCTGAGAGGAGGCGGGCATGAGCAAGGTTAAGATCTGCGGCCTGCGCCGGCCGGAGGATGTAGACGCCGTCAACCGCTCCATGCCGGACTTTGCCGGATTTGTGTTCGCGGCGCGAAGCCGCCGCAGGGTGGACGAGGCGACGGCGGCCATGCTCAAAGAAAGGCTTGACGGCCGGATCAAAGCGGTCGGCGTGTTTGTCAATCAGGAACTTGAGATGATTGCGGGCTTGTGCCAAAAAGGCGTCATCGACTGGGTTCAGCTCCACGGCGATGAGGACGCCGGGTACATCGGGCGGCTGCGCGAGCGCTGCGGCGGCCGGATCGTCAAGGCCATCGGTATCGGCGGCACGCTCCCCCCCCTGCCCGAAGGGGCGGATTATCTGCTGTTTGATACCGCGTCCAGTCAGCGGGGCGGCATTGGCAAAGCCTTTGACTGGCGCGTTTTGAAAGCATACGCGGGCCCGCCCTATTTTCTGGCCGGCGGCCTCTCGCCGGCAAATGTGGGGGACGCGCTCCGCTCGCTCGCGCCGTTTTGCGTGGATGTCAGCAGCGGGGTGGAAACGGACGGGTTCAAGGACGCGGAAAAGATAGACGCGTTTGTGCGTCTGGTAAGGGGGCATTGAGCATGGGGCATGGAAGGTTCGGCGAGTTCGGCGGCAGGTATATCCCCGAGACGCTGATGAGCGCGCTGTATGAGCTGGAGGAGGCGTATACGCGCTGTCAAAGCGATCCGGCGTTCCAAGCGGAGCTTTCAGGATTGCTGAAGCATTACGCGGGGCGGCCGTCGCTGCTGTATGACGCGCGCAATCTCACGAAGGAGGCAGGCGGCGCGAAAATCTACCTGAAAAGGGAGGATTTGAACCACACCGGTTCCCACAAGATCAACAACGTTTTAGGCCAGGCGCTGCTCGCCAAGCGCATGGGCAAGACCCGCATCATTGCGGAGACCGGCGCGGGCCAGCATGGCGTCGCGGCCGCCACCGCCGCCGCGTTGCTGGGCATGGAATGCGAGGTCTTCATGGGCAAGGAGGATACGGAGCGCCAGGCGCTCAACGTCTACCGCATGCGCCTGCTGGGCACAACGGTACACCCCGTGACCTCCGGCACCATGACGCTCAAGGACGCGGTGAACGAAACCATGCGCGAGTGGACGAAGCGGGTATCGGACACCCACTATGTGCTGGGCTCGGTGATGGGGCCGCACCCGTTTCCCATGATGGTGCGGGACTTTCAAAGCGTGATCGGCAGGGAAATTCGAAGCGAGATGCTTGAGGCCGAGGGGCGTCTGCCGGACGCGGTCGTGGCCTGTGTCGGCGGCGGCTCCAACGCGATGGGCGCGTTTTATGATTTTATCGGCGATGGCGCGGTGCGCCTGGTCGGCTGCGAGGCGGCGGGCAGGGGAATCGATACCGAGCGGCACGCGGCCACGATCGCGCGCGGCGCCGTCGGTGTTTTCCACGGCATGAAGTCCCTGTTCTGCCAAGACGAATGCGGCCAGATCGCGCCGGTCTATTCCATCTCCGCCGGGCTGGATTACCCCGGCATCGGGCCGGAGCACGCCTATTTGCATCGGATCGGGCGGGCGGAGTATGTGCCGGTCACCGACGATGAGGCGGTGGAGGCGTTTGAAAAGCTGGCCCGCGCCGAGGGCATCATCCCGGCGATTGAGTCGGCGCACGCGGTGGCGCACGCGCTGCGGCTGGCGAAGGAAATGGGCGAGGAGAAATGCCTCGTCGTGTGCCTGTCTGGCCGCGGGGATAAGGATGTCGCGGCCATTGCCCGATACAGGGGGGAGGATATCCATGAATAGCATCGGCGAAGCGTTTCAAAACAAAAAGGCTTTCATTGCCTACTTGATGGCGGGCGACCCCAGCCTCGCGGCTTCGGCGGAGTATATCCTGACCGCGCAGGAGGCCGGCGCGGATCTGATTGAGATCGGCATCCCGTTTTCCGACCCGATCGCGGAGGGCGAGGTTATACAGGCGGCGAGCGCGCGCGCGCTGAGCGCCGGCACAAAGCTGGATGGCGTGTTCGACATGGTGGCGTTCATTCAGGATCGGATGCGTGTGCCCATGGTGTTCATGACGTATCTGAACCCAGTGTTCGTGTACGGCTATGAACGTTTTTTCGCCCGCTGCGCGGCGCTTGGCGTCGGCGGCGTCATCATCCCCGACATGCCGTATGAAGAGCAGGGGGAGGCGAAGGAGGCCGCGGGGAAATGTGGCGTCGCGGTGATCACGCTTGTTGCCCCCACCTCGGAAAAGCGCGTGGCCGAAATTGCCCGGCACGCGGAGGGATTTGTCTATCTGGTATCTTCCATGGGCGTTACGGGCGTGCGCGGCGAGATCACGACCGATGTGCCCTCGATTGTGGCGGAAATCAGAAGAGTATCCGATATACCCATCGCGGTTGGCTTTGGCATCGCGACGCCCGAACAGGCGGCATACTATGCGGATTTGGCGGATGGGGTGATTGTCGGGAGCGCTATTGTGCGCATTATCGGGCAGTATGGCATGGGAGCGAAGGAGGCGCTGTATGCGTATGCTAAGGGGATGAAGGCGGCGATTCGGGGCGGCTGACGCCCAATTTGCCGCGCTCGCCCCCGGGATCGGAATAGGTTTGCTGAAAAGGCTGCCGGCATAGCCGGTAGCCATCTTTACAATTCTTTCCAAAACATTTATACTTATTATAAAGGCTTTGCGCAAAGAGGTGCGAGGTGTGGACAGGAGCTTTGTTCTGAAAGGAAATTTTTGCTTTAGCGGGGACGCGCAAACGCTGGAGGTTTTCCCGCGGGGGTGCCTCGTGTGTGAAAACGGCCTGTCGCGGGGGATCTACGCGGCGGTACCGGAGCGCTATCAGGCATTGCCCGTCAAGGACTATGGCGAAATGCTGGTCATACCGGGGCTTGTGGATCTGCACGTGCACGCGCCGCAGTTCGCGTTTCGAAGCTTGGGCATGGATTTGGAATTGCTCGAATGGCTTGCGAAGCATGCCTTCCCCGAGGAGGCAAAGTACCAAGACCTTGCCTATGCGGACGCCGCGTATGACGCCTTTGTGGAGGACGTGAAACACGGCCCCAATACGCGCGCCTGTGTTTTCGCTACGTGCCATGTGCCCGCCACCATCCGCTTGATGGAGAAGCTGGAGCGGTCGGGCCTTTGCACGCTGGTGGGCAAGGTGAATATGGACAGAAACGCGCCGCCGGCGCTTCAGGAGGAGAGCGCGGAGGCGTCGCTTAAGGATACGGCCGCGTGGGTCGCGGAGGTGGCGGGGCGCTTTGAAAATACGGGCCCCATTCTGACGCCCCGGTTTATTCCTTCGTGCTCCGGCGCGCTGCTCATGGGTTTGGGTGAATTGAAGCGCCGCGCGGGTATTCCGGCGCAGTCCCATTTATCCGAAAACCCGGCTGAGTGCGAATGGGTGCTGGCGCTTTGCGAAGGCGCGGTTGGGTATGCTGACGCGTATGCGCGCTTTGGCCTCTTTGACGGGGAAGCGAAGACCGTTATGGCCCACTGCGTGTGGTCCGAAAAGGAAGAGATGAAGCTGATGCGCGAGCGGGGCGTCTTTGTGGCGCACTGCCCGCAGTCCAATGCGAATATCGCCTCTGGCATCGCGCCTGTCCGGCGGTTTTTGAACATGGGGCTGAAGGTGGGACTGGGCAGCGACGTGGCGGGCGGATGCCACACGTCCATTTTCCGCGCGATGACGGACGCGGTGCAGGCATCTAAACTCCGCTGGCGTCTGATAGATGAGGAGGACGCGCCCCTGACGCTTCGCGAGGCGTTTTATCTGGCCACGCTGGGGGGGGGTGAATTTTTTGGCAAGGTGGGCAGCTTTGCGCCCGGGTATGAAATGGACGCCGTGGTGATTGACGACCGCGCGATCGCGCCGGAGGGCATGGCCATTGAGGAGCGGCTGGCGCGGGTCGCGTACCTGTCTGACGACCGCCATATCCGGC
>WRGP01000117.1 GCA_009787135.1 Bacillota bacterium
GCTTCTTCCTCTGCTGCGCTCATGTTCCGCCGGTTTCCCTTATACTGTTTTTTGGCAAATTCTGATAACCCTTTCCGACGATATTCCCCTACCGGTTCGGTCACATACTGTTCCCTATAACCTGTTTTTTCGGCTATCTCCCAACGTTTTTTCCCTTCCGCATGCATCATCAGTACTTCCAGCCGTTTCTCCACTGTTTTATCCTTATTTGCCTTTCGCGCTTTTTCTATCGGATTGTGTTATCCGCCGTCAGCCCTCAGCGCTTCCCGCCCCTCGGCGATTTCCGCCCGCGAAAAGTTGCCTTCCAGCAGCGTCTTCTCATCCAATGCCTCCAGCCGGGCATAAAACGCCTCCGCCTCGGCACGAACCTCCGGTGATCGATCCTCTGCCGAACTGGATAGCGCGGCAAAGAGCACGTCCTCCGCATCGGCATATTCGCCGCAACGCTCCAAAAGCCCAGCCGAACGAAGCAGCGGTTCCACCGAAAGCTGATCCAGCACCCCCTCCAGCAAGCGTTTGACCTCCCCGCACGCCGGCAACGCATAGTCCGGATCCTCCAGGGAAGACAGCAGCATCAGCGCCTGCTCGCGCACCGGCAAAAGCTCGTCCTCCGTCTTTTTGCGGCGGCTGATCGCCATATCAATGAGCAGCAGCTCCGCCGAAAGGTATCGTTGCGCCTCGCTGAGCAAATCGACGAGCGTGTCCGGATTCTCGGTCCGCAGCATAGCCATGGGCATGCCGCTGGCCTTCTGGCAGATCTCGTCAAGCTCCTGCCGCGCGTCCGCCTCCCGCGCGACGGAACAGATGCGCCGCACCAGTTCGCCGGCCATTTCAATCATGCGCAATACATAATCCCGCTGAAAATACATAAAAAATCCCCTTTATGCACATTATGAAGGGAGTGCGGGCAGGGAGCGCCGCCCCTGCATAATACCCCTAAAACGCAATCCAATCAAGGGCTCCTCACAACACGCGTCAGCTTTCGCCGCATACATTGCGGAAGCGGTCGTTTATTGGGTTCGCTACGTGGATCCTTTTGTCCTGCATCGTATTGTAAACAGACCGTTTCGTTTGTCTTGACGCTATGTGCCTGATCTTACCCCTTTGCTATGGCAAGGCGCTCTGTGTCTTCATAGTGGATTCTATGGGAATGCGGGCACCCCCGAAACGGTATTCAAGATTTCCACAACCGCGGTTTTACTTGCCAATCCATGGCGTATCTGGTATGCTTTTTGCCATAGGCGTTCCCCCTGCTCAATGAATCCGCAGTACAATAAATGAAGGTATACAGCCGGGTACTCAGTGAAAAGAAAGAGGCGGATCCTATGAAAAAGAAGCTTACTTTTACCCTACTCTTGCTTCTTGCGGTTTTATTCCTTTCATCCGCCTTTTCCGAATCCTGGAGCCAGATCAACCAGCCCATTCAAAAAAGAGAGGGTTGGCGGCAAATCGTTGACAATTCTATCTTTACGCTTGGCGAGTCAATAGATATCGTTTCGAAAAATGGCAAAATATTTGCCGGAAAATCTTTTACCGAAAAATCTTTTGGAACGTATCCAAGCATTGACGGTTCGACCGTGATGGTGCCTATGGCGATTGAATTCGCAAGGCAGCACCTGAGACTCTCTGAGGCCGATCTTTCGGGTTTTGTCGCCTTTTCTACGACGCATAACGCATATCTGAACCTGATTCACCGCACCCCGAATGGCTCCGCCGCACTTGTGACGGAGGAGGCCGTGATGGACGCGTCGCATCCCGTTGACCTCATGATCGGCACGGAGCCCTCCAGTGAGGAGCTTGCCCTGGCGCAAGAGCGCGGCGTCGCGTTGATTCAAAAGCCCATATGCTACGACGCGTTCGTGTTCATCACGCATGTTTCCAACCCCGTGGAAAGCTTGCCCCTTTCGGCGATACGGAGCATCTACAAAGGGGAGATTATAAACTGGGAAGAACTTGGCGGAAATGACGCGGAAATCGAGGCGTACCAGCGCAACCAGAACGCTGGCAGCCAGACGGCGATGGAGAACAGGGTCATGCAGGGCGAGCCTATTTTCAGCCACCAGCCCGTAGGCATCTATTTCGTTGGCGAAATGTCCTTGCTGGTGAGCAAGATCGGAGGGTATGAAAGCACTGAAAATGGTATCGGCTATACCTATAAGTATTACCTTGACGAGCTGTATCGCGATGATTCCATCAAGATTCTTTCCATTGATGGTATTTACCCTTCCGATGAAAACATCAGCAGCGGCGCGTATCCGCTCGCTGTACAATACTTTGGCGTGATCCGGGCGGGCGACGAGGAAAAAGCCGGCGGCCTGTTTCTTGATTGGATCCTGTCCGAGGAAGGCCAGCGTTGCGTTCAGCAGGCCGGGTATATCCCCATTTCAGCGCTTACGCATGAAAAGGCGGGCGATTGATTGTGCGGCGATTTTTATGGCCTTCATCTCATTCATCCAGAGAACCCCTCTCGTGGCCTGTTGCTTGCCCAGATTCAGTATGCCGCATCGGTTCTCTGTTTCTTCCTTCTCGCGTTGCCTATGTATTGTAGCTCGACAACGCAATGCAATAAGCCGGTGCTAAATTCGTTAAAGGATCATACCTTCCCCCGCCCTGCCACGACGCTGCAGAACCCCAGAATCGTAGCTTCCGCGATCAGCATGCGCTGCCCAGGGCTTGACAGAAATTCGAGGCCTTCAATCCGCATGCCTGTTACGGTGCTCATATACTGATAAAAAATCAAAAGCAGCGCCGCAAACCCGCAAAGCCAATACATGCTCGTATAAGCGTTCCGCCGCGCGCCAAAGCCGGAAAGCGCGGGCAGCAACGCCAGGCCGACGCCCAGCGCGGCGCCCAGCAGTGTATCCCAAATAAAATCAAACTTCGCGATGGCGCCCACCTGAAGCGAGAAATACGCCAGGCTGCATATGGCCGCCAGCACGACGAGCGGCATGGCAGCGGCACGAAACTTGCGCATCCAATCCCTCATTTCGATAAGAAAAACAGTTATATTATACCGCGTCATTTACGGGAGGTCAAGAAAAAATGGCAGGCAGTCCATCGCCTCCATTGACTTTGCCATGGAGAAAAAGTAAAATAAAAAAACAAAAAGAACCGGCGTTCATCGGGTGGTTTGTAGTGGCGGCAGCATGCTTTCCGAACATATCGGAGACTACTCCCGCGGGATGCGGACCGACTTCTCTGGGAGGAAGGATCCCGGAACCAACCCAAGCCGGAAAAGGCCGCCGATCCACTCGGAATCTCCCGACGTCGTCCTTGTTACCTTGGACAGCGCAACCCGCCTGGGGTTGGCGGCGGTAACGCGGAAGCCGTCTTCCGGGAGGATCGGCGGAATGGAGGTTTTAATGCGCAAATGGATAGGGGCATGGCTTGTTTTCCGCATGATATGCAATGGTATGGCAATGATGCCCTCAATCGCCCTGGCCTCAGATTTTCAAATAGAGCAGGCGTTCGAGGAAGAAGAAGGGCTTGCCGTATATAGCGCGGGCGTCAATCGGTACGCAAAGGTAGCGACCCAGAAAGGCACGCTTAACATGCGCGCACAGGCGAAGGATAACGCCAAAATCCTGGCTCGCCTGCCCAAGGGCACGATCGTATGCATTGTGGAGGATGGTGGTGAGTGGACGGAGATCCTCTATAAAGGGCGTGCCGGCTACGTGAAAGCCAGCTTTCTTACAGAAATCGCGGAATTGCCCTACAGCCTCATTACAAAAGAGGAAACCGGCGACACGGTGCTTGCCTTCAAACGGAAGTTGTACAAGCTTGGCTACCTCAAAGCCGACGACGTCAATACGCGCTTTGACGCGGCCATGGTGACCGCGCTTACGAAGGCACAACTGATGAACGGCGTGGCGTTGAACCCTGAGGCTATTGTGCCTGAACTGCAAGCGCTGATGGATTGGGGCATGATCACCAAATACAAATCAGGCTATCTTGAGACCGCCACGGACAAGGTCTCCGGCCTTACGGTATCTATTTTCTGCTGGGATACGGGCGGCACCTTGTATGAGGAGGATAAATCCGTCAAGGTCGGCATTTCCTTTGCGGCGCAGGCGGCGGGCGGTCAGCCGCCCTATACCGTCTCAGTGAGAAAGTCTCTGTCCGCCAGGGGCGGTGAACAATCCGGCGATGTGGTCACGAGCCCGTTTTCACAGATTTGGAGTCAAAACAGCGATCGCTTATATATCTTCGCGACCGCTGTGGATGCCGCCGGCAATTCTGTGACTGCCTGCGCGCCATTTCGGTTTACGATGCCGGCGCGGTATATGGGGGAATGAGGGAGCAATACTATCTTTCAACGCGTGATAAGCGCCATCATAGCGGTTCGTCGTTTTGGCTTCCAGCTTCACGCTTTTTTCAGGCTCCGCCATTGCCGTATTCATTTCCTCCGCTCATCCTGCCGTGCTGCGCGATTTTGTTTTGTCCCGGCTTTGCATACTCAAAGCCGGCGGCATACCCCACACAATCCAGCAAAGGCCTGCCATCCTGCAAAAGCTGGTACCTGACAGCACAGGCGGGGCTTTCCTCTATGATACGCGCCATGACGCCTGACGCGGGAGCGTATAGCCGCACCGGCTGTTTGGCAAGGCAGGTGGCGCAAAGCAGAAGGCGGCCCTGTCTGAGAACCATTCGATTGGGCGTAAAAACATCCACGCGGCCGCCGTGATAGGTCGCGATCCGGTACTCCGTATCCCCTATGCGCACCGCACAGATGCACCCGGTAAAGGATATAGGCCCGATGGGGACAGTCGCGGCCGAAGCCATGATGGTGATATTCGGCCATTCATTGCATTGCGTCCAAGCGTACGCGCTGGGAAAGGAACGGCCCCAATCCATTTCAATATAGCCAATGCCCTGTTCGAAGGGAAACACTTTCCCGTTCATGGCGAAAAAACCCTCCGCGCTATGCCGCATGCTGAGGACGCCATGGTTGCACTGCATAGCAGGCAGGTATTGAAAGGGCCCCATAATGTCGCCGCGAAGCGCTGTGAGCGGGCCAAACCGAAGCGAACCGTTGAGGGACAGGCTATCCGTGGCGATGGAGACGTCAATGCCGGCGGCGGTAAAGCGGTTTTTGCCAAGCCGTATGTCGAGCTGGCTTGCCGACGCGGAAAACTCATTTCCTTCATAGCGAATACAATAGGCCTCATCCCCAAAGATAATTTGCAGCATGGCCGCGCGATTGCCCTTTTCATCAATATGGATGGAGGGGATGAACACCACCGTATGGCGGCCGCATGTTTGCTTGAAATACCAGCCCTCAAAGGTCTTCCGCGCCTTGGCGGCGGTGTGAGCGTAGCGCGTATTGGCTTTCTTTCTTTCAAACAAATCAAAGGCCGCCTGAGCGATACACCGGCGGCCCTCATGCGCTACTATGCCGTTATGAGTCCCTGTCGCTGACTTCATCGCGGTCACGATCACGGAACAGAAGCGAAATGCACCAGAGTCCAGCCAGCCCTACGATGCCGTAGATGATACGGCTGACGGTAGCGGCCGAGCCCCCAAAGAGATAGGCCACCAAATCGAATTGGAACAACGCGATGAGGCCCCAGTTGATGGCGCCGAGGATTACCAGCAAAAGCGAAACGCGATCCATGTTGACAACTCCTTTTTTTCAAGTTTGCGGCTAGTATGCCCTTCAAAAAAAGGAATATACGCGGACCCCATTTCATGCGTTTCTTGGATCCCGCGATTTTTTCTTTTTCGCGTCAGGATCAAAGCTTTCGATTTCGAGCCTGTCAAACGATACGCTTTCCATAAAATGATCCTTTGAAAACGATGTTTGGCCAAACTGCTCCCATTCGCGCGTGTGCTTTTCAAGCCATAGGGGACGAGGGATGTCAAGTTTTGCGCACAGACTGCCAAGCGCGGCGATCACATCGTTTCCCAGCGCGATGGTTTCACTTCGCGCGATGCGCTGTTTTTTGATTTCGCGCACCCATAGATGGGGCATGGTATCCCTCCAAGCGGTTTTGATGCGGTGAGGGTATTATCGCAGAAACGGCCGGTTTGCGCAACTGGCAAAATGTTGTCAAAATGTTCGCGGCAAACGGGCGAAAAAAAGCATATGGCAAACAAGCCTGGCCAAAATGTCCAAAATGTTCCATGACTCAAAAGCCAAAACTCTTGACAAACGAGCC
>WRGP01000118.1 GCA_009787135.1 Bacillota bacterium
GATCCCCAACAAAAGCCTGTCCATCAGCCAGGGAGCGGTTGTGGCCAGTGGCTGGAACACCCTCAGCGAGCACAGCGGCGCGGCCGTGTACTACAAGGCGCTGGCAAGCCATTACGGCTTTTCGCTGGACACCCCGGTAAAGGATCTGCCCGCGAAGGCGCTCGACGTGATCCTCTATGGCACAAAGGGCGAGAAGATCGAGGTAGAATACGCAACCGGGGAGCGGATCATGAAGTTCACCGCGCCGTTTGAGGGCATCATCCCCAACCAGGAGCGCAAGTACCGCGAGACCTCCTCCCCGGCGATGCGCGAGATGTACGAGGAGCAGATGATGGATATCCCCTGCCCAGACTGTGGAGGGAAGCGGCTGCGGCCGGAGTCCCTGGCCGTAACGGTCGGACAGCGCTCCATCGCGGCGGTCAGCGACCTATCGGTGCTGGAGGCGAACGATTTTTTTGCCGGCCTAACCCTTTCGGAGAAACATGCCATGATCGCGCGCCAGATTTTAAAGGAAATCCACGCGCGGTTGGGCTTCCTGGCGGATGTGGGCCTGGGCTACCTCACGCTGTCCCGCGCGGCTGGCACGCTCTCGGGCGGCGAGGCGCAGCGCATCCGGCTGGCCACGCAGATCGGTTCGTCCTTGGTGGGGGTGCTCTACATTTTAGACGAACCATCCATCGGGTTGCACCAGCGGGACAACGCGCGCCTGCTTAAGACGCTGAAAAACCTCCGCGACCTGGGCAATACGCTGATCGTCGTGGAGCACGATGAGGACACGATGCTGGAAGCCGACGAGATCGTGGACATCGGCCCCGGCGCGGGCGCGCTGGGCGGCGAGCTTGTGGCGCAGGGCACGCTGCCGGAGATCATCGCGTGCGAGAGGTCTATCACGGGGAAATACCTGAGCGGGGAAAGGCGCATCCCGGTGCCGGAGAAGCGCCGCAAGCCAACGGGTTTTCTAACGGTCAAAGGCGCGCGGGCGAATAACCTGCGCGGCATTGACGTAAAGATTCCGCTGGGCGTGATGACGTGCGTGACGGGTGTCTCGGGCAGCGGCAAATCGTCGCTGATCAATGAGATCCTCTTCAAGGCGCTGGCGCGCGACCTGAACCGGGCGCGGAGCAAGCCGGGCGGCTATGATGAAATCCTGGGGGAGGAGCAGCTCGACAAGGTCATCAGCATTGACCAGTCGCCCATCGGCCGGACGCCGCGTTCCAACCCCGCCACGTACACGGGCATGTTTGACCTCATTCGCCGGGTGTACGCCGCCACGCCGGACGCCAAGACGCGCGGTTATAAGGAGAACCGCTTCAGCTTCAACGTCAAGGGGGGCCGCTGCGAGGCATGCTCGGGCGACGGCATCGTCAAGATCGAGATGCATTTTCTGCCGGACATCTATGTGCCGTGCGATGTGTGCAAAGGGAAGCGGTACAACCGCGAGACGCTGGAGGTGCTCTACAGGGGCAAGAACATCTTTGACGTGCTGGACATGACCGTGGACGAGGCGCTGGATTTCTTTGAAAACCACCACCTGGTCGCGCGCAAGCTGCAAACCCTGCAAGACGTGGGCCTGGGCTACATCAAGCTGGGCCAGCCGTCCACCACGCTCTCCGGCGGCGAGGCGCAGCGCGTCAAGCTCTCCACCGAGCTATCGCGCAAGGCCACGGGCAGGACGGTTTATGTGCTGGACGAGCCGACCACGGGCCTGCATATGGCGGACGTGGACAGGCTGGTGCAGGTGCTGCAGCGGCTGGTGGACGCCGGCAACTCGGTGTTGGTCATCGAGCACAATTTGGACGTGATCAAGACGGCGGACTGGATCATCGACCTGGGGCCCGAGGGCGGCGGCATGGGCGGCAGCATCGTGGCGGAGGGGACGCCGGAGGCGGTTTCTACGGTGGAAGCGAGTTATACGGGGGCTTATTTGAAGCGGATGGTGAAGGGGGAAAAGGGCTGACGGGGTTGGAACGGGAAGAGACGGAGGAGGACGGCTTCTTTCTTTATCAGGGGGAAAAGAAAGAAGCAAAGAAAAACTTGCTTTGGGTTTTATACAATTGAACGCGGAGGTGAGCCCATAATGCCCGCCACATGGCAAACAGCGCTTGCGCTATCCGCGCGGTGCGGGTTCGCGGCCGCCGCGCTGATGCCCGCCGTGTCGGTCGCGGGCTGCGCGCCAAACGCGGAGGCGCAAAAGCAAAGGATTATAAACGACCCCGCGGTGCTCCTTGACGGCGCGGCGTCGGTGCTGGTTGCGGCCATGCCGTTTGCGTGGCACGCTCCGTGGCAAAAGGGGGTTGCTGAGGTCAGCGCGTTTTACTTCACATCCCAGCGGGCCCACGGGGCCATCGCCGGCTTGGCGGCGCGGCTTAGAGCGCTTGGCGTCCGGGTCTGCGACCGGCAAAACCTGCCGCAAAAGCCGCTGGGGCAAAGCGCCGGCTTTGGCGCGATGGGGCGCAACACGCTGCTGCGCAATAACGCGTGGGGAAGCTGCTTTACCCTGCGCGTGCTGACGACGGATATCCCGCCGCAGCCGGAGATCACGGCGTTTCCCGCGAGCCTGTGCGGCCAGTGCTTCCGCTGCGCAGATGCCTGCCCAACCGGCGCGCTGGATGGGCAGGGCAATTTGGATACGACGCGTTGCATCCGCAGCCACATGATGACGGGCGAGGTGACGCCGGAATGGATTCGCGAAAAGATGGGCACGCGGCTGCTGGGATGTGAGATATGCCAGCGGGTATGCCCGTACAACGCGGGGGTGCGGATCGTGCCGCCGCAGGAGGAGCCTTTCGCCATTGAAACGCTGCTGGCCGCCGACCGGCAAGCTCTGGATAACATTGGCCGGGCGATCGGCTGGAATGAGGCGCGGCTCCAGCGCGTGCAGGCCCAGGCGGCCCTGGCCGCGGGGAACAGCGGGGACGCGCGCTACCTGCCCGCGCTGGCTGCGCTCATGGATCATCCGCGGCACGCCGTCAGGGCGCACGCGGCCTGGGCTTTTGAACGGCTGAACGGTGCCTTGGGCGATGAGGAGTGGAGAGCATGAATTTCGATAAGGCGAAAGCGGCATTCAACGGGTATTTGACAGACTATGATCTAAACGATGCAAAAGTACGGTTAAAAATTGTCCATACGCATCAAGTGATCCTTTTATGTGAATTCATCTCCAAAGCGTTGGGATTGGGGAATGAAGATATTGAACTGGCAAAATTGATTGCTTTGCTGCACGATATCGCCAGATTCGATCAAGTCAAAAGGTTTAGCCATTTTGTGGACGCGGGTATTTGCGACCACGCGGACGCGGGCATAAAAATCTTGTTTGAAACATCGCGTATCAGAGATTTTATCAGCGATGATTGCTATGACAACATCATATTAAAAGCGATCTGGAATCATAATAAATATGAAATAGAGGAAGGGCTGGATGGAAAAGAGCTATTGCATTGTAAAATCATAAGGGATGCTGATAAGCTGGATAATTTCAGGGTAAAGGCCGAGGATGATTTTGAGGATATAGCAAGCATCACGAAAAGAAGCCTTGAAAACGGGAGCATTTCCGATGAAGTGTTTATTGATTTCATGGCTTGTAGGCAAATAGCGGCGCATAAAAGAAAAACGGATTTGGATTTTTGGGTATCCATAATAGCCTTTGTCTTTGATATAAATTTTGCGTGTAGTTTTGAGTATATAAGAGAAAAAAGCTACGTTAATGTTTTGATTGATAGAATAGAATATCAAAATGAGGAGGTACAAAACAAAATGGAACAAATCAGAAAATGTGCAACTCAACACATGGCTCGCCGCCTGCGCGCAAGCGGCCTGGGTGCTGAAACGAGTAAAGGAGGGGAATCAACATGCTGGAACTATACCGCGTAAGCAAGGCATACGCCAAGGGGGCCGTCAAGGCGGTGGACGACCTGTCGCTCACCGTACACAAGGGCGAGATTTTCGGGTTCATTGGCCCCAACGGCGCGGGCAAGACGACGACGATCAAGATGATCTGCGGCATCATCAACCCAGACGCGGGCCGTGTGACCGTCGGCGGCTTCGACATCGCGGCGCAGCCCCTTGCGGCCAAGCGTTCTATGGGCTTTGTGCCGGACGCCTCCAATGTCTTTGACCGGCTGACGGGCCTGGAATACCTGAACTTCTTGGCCGACGTATACGGCGTGGACGCGGATACGCGCAGGGAACGCATGGAAAAATACCTGACCATGTTCGAAATCAAGGACGCGGCCGCCAGTTTAATCAAGAGCTATTCACACGGCATGCGCCAGAAGCTGACCATTACCGGCGCGCTGCTGCACCGCCCGCCGCTGTGGATCTTGGACGAGCCGCTCACGGGCCTGGACCCGCGCGCCGCCCATCAGCTCAAGCAGGAGATGCGCAGCCATTGCGACGCGGGCAACACGGTCTTCTTCTCCACCCACGTGCTGGAGGTAGCGGAGCGGCTGTGCGACCGTATCGGCATCATCAGCAAGGGGCGTCTCCTGGCCGTTGGCACGCTGGAGGAACTGCGCGCGGGCGAGCGCGGGGAGTCGCTGGAGGATCTGTTCCTGGAGATGACCGGGCAAGACGGGGAGGCGATGGCATGAGGCTGTTCTTTCGCCTGCTTAGCGTGCAGCTGAACCAGCGCTTTGGCCTGTCGGCGACGCGCACCCTGTTCAAGGAGAACAAGAAACGCGCGGCTGGCCGTGCCGCGCTCGGCGTGGTGATCGCCCTTTCCCTTTCGGCGCTGGTGGGGATGTACACATGGCTGCTTGTGAAGCTCATGCCAAGCTTTCAGGCCTTGGGCCTGGAGGTATTGATGCTGGGCGGCATGCTGCTGGCATCCATGGTCCTCGTGTTCTTTCTGGGCATGATCTACTTGCTGGGCGTCCTGTTCTTTTCGAAGGATACGGAGTTTTTAGCGGCCCTGCCCATTCCGGAGCGGACGGTGTTCGCGGCCAAGTTCTCTCAGGTGCTGCTGGGCGAGATCGCGTCCAGCGCCGTGATTTTGCTCCCTTCTTTTATCGTCTATGGCGTGATGACTAACGCAGGCGCGCTGTACTGGGTGCTGGCGGTCATCGCGCTGCCGCTGGCGCCGTGCATCCCATTGGCTCTATCCGCGCTCGCGTCGCTGCTGCTCATGCGGTGTAACGCGCTATGGCGCAGACGGGACCTGATGACGGTCATAGGATCTGTCATGCTGCTGGTGGCGATTATGGCGGGCCAGATGCTGCTCACTTCAAAGATGCCGGACACGATGGATACGGAAAAGCTCATGGAGCTGGTTTCAAACAGTTCCTACGCCCTGCGCATGGCTGTGTCCGTGTTTCCGCCCAGCGGATGGGCGGCGGAGGGCATGACCGGGAAGCCGGTCCAGTTTGTGCTGTTCGCGGCCGTTTCCTTTGCGGCGCTTGCCCTGGTTATGTGGGCGGCTGGGCGGCTTTACTACAGCGGCGCGAAGGCGCAGTTGGAGACCTCGGCGAAGGGCAGGCATGTCGAACTGTCCGGCGCTGTAATGCGGCGGCGTAGCGCAATAGGATCGCTGTTCGCGCGCGAGTGGCGCACGGTGCTGCGCTCGCCCGTGTACGTGCTCAATGGGTTGATCGCGATTGTGCTCGGGCCGCTTATGCTGATCCTGTTCAAATTTATGCCGGGCGCATCCTCCGGCGGCGCGGAAATGGACGCGCTGTTTGCCCTGCTGGAGGGCACGGCGGATACGCGGCTGATCTTGCTCATTCTGGCCGGGCTGTTCATGGTGATCGGGACGCTGAACCCCGCAGTGACGACCAGCGTATCGCGCGAGGGCAAGGGCTTCTATCTGATGCGGATCATCCCGGTGACGTCTTTCCGGCAGGTGGGCGCGAAGTTTTTGTTCGGCGTTTCCGTCTCCGGCCTGGCCATGCTGATGATGAGCGTGGTCTCGGTCATGGTGATGGGTTTCTCCTGGCAGGTCGTGCTGCAGGCGTTTGCGCTCGGGCTGCTGGGCAGCGTGGCGCCCATGGCGCTTTCGATGATCCCCGATGTGCTGCGCCCCAAGCTTTTGTGGAACAGCGAGACGGAGGCTATCAAGCAAAATATGAACTCCATCCTGGGCATGGTCATTGGCTGGGGATATATTGCGCTGCTGGGGTTCGCGAGCTTTAAGATGGTAGAGGGCGGCATGGGGATGGGGATGTTGCTCGGCGTGCTGGTGGG
>WRGP01000119.1 GCA_009787135.1 Bacillota bacterium
TCCTTCCTCCCTAAAAAACCTTCCTTGCATCTCCATGACCTTCACTCCTTCCCCGCTCTTCCCTGTTCTTAATCGTCGAACTCACGTTAGATTTAGAAAGGCGTCGTAAAAATTCCTCTTGAAAAAACAATTGCAGGCATTGTTGATAGCTGACGCCACACGTTCGGGCCTTGTTTTTCAGTTTCGCCAGAACAGACGCGCCTATATCCGCCATTACAGCCACACCCCAATCAAGTCTTTTACTTTTTTTTGTACGCGCAGCGGCTTTGCGTACCGCATAAGGTTCGGCACATTCTTTTTAGGGTCTTTTACATAACCCTGAATCGCTTTGTTAAAAATCTCCCTGTCCATCTTTCCCATATAGCGCAGGCAATCACAAATCGTGCGGTCGCGGTCATACATGCGCAGGGCAGTCCAGTCCAATCTTATCTCGGTGACGCCAAGATCCAAAAGGCCTGATTCAAGAAAATAAGTTTTCACAAACGGATAATCAATTTTTACCCGGTATTTTGAAATGTCCTTATCCACCGCCAAATGCCATTCGGCGGGGGTGCGGTCGCTGTATCCGTAATAGAACAGCGCGGTATGCATACACAGAACAGCATCGGGAAACAGGCGGTTTATGATATTGGCCTCGCTGTACTTGTTTTGTTCGTCCGTCAAATAATAACAGCCTTTTTTCAGTTTTTCAATGATACCGTCGTTCAACAGCTTTTGAATATCCTTATAATACAGCTTTACGGCATGAAGTTCGGCCGTGCGCATAACATAGCCGTTGTTTTCAAACAATTTCGCGACTTCACGCCGTGTCATCTATCCTCACCTCTGCCAAACAAACAAAAGCAATCCGACAAGCGGTTGTTTTAGTAATTGTATCACATTGCCCGCCAAAAGCCAAGCCTTTACATCCGGCCCAATCTGCTGTATAATACCTCTCATCGCGCGGGGATGGAGACGCGCCCGCTGCCCCTACGCCACAGCGAGTCGGGTTTGGTGCAAGCCGACGCGGAAGGATAGACGCGGACATCACTCCGGAGCGCCCGGGCTTGCCCCCCATATCGGGCACACAAGCGGGCGCGCGTGCCGCGTCAATTTGGGTGGTACCGCGAAAGCAACCTTTCGTCCCAAGCAGGGCGGGAGGTTTTCTATTTTAATAGATGGGCTGGTATGTGAAAGGATGGGCCGGTATGTTTGACAAGGTCAATCAAAATCTGGATTTTTTAAGCCGCGAGCGTGAAATTCTTGCCTTCTGGAAGCGGGAGGATGTGTTCAAAAAGTCGCTGACCCTGCGCGAAGGCGGGCCCCGCTTTACGTTCTACGACGGGCCGCCGACCGCCAACGGCAAACCGCACATCGGCCACGTGCTCACCCGCGCCATGAAAGATTTGATCCCGCGCTACCACGTGATGAAAGGGCATAACGTGCTGCGCAAGGCCGGCTGGGATACGCACGGCCTGCCGGTCGAGCTGGAGGTGGAAAAGCAGCTTGGCCTGGACGGCAAGGAGCAAATCGAGGCGTATGGCATGGAGCCGTTTATCAAAGCGTGCAAGGAATCCGTGTGGAAGTACAAGCGTGAATGGGAAGCCATGAGCGACGCGGTAGGCTTCTGGGCGGATATGGAGCACCCGTATGTGACGTACGAGAACGGCTACATCGAGTCCGTGTGGTGGTCTATCCGGCAGATTCATGACAAAGGGCTTTTGTACAAGGGCCACAAGGTGGTGCCGTACTGCCCGCGCTGCGGCACGGCGCTGTCCAGCCACGAGGTGGCGCAGGGGTATAAGCGCGTTCAGGACACCTCCGCCTTTGTCCGCTTTCGCCTCAAGGGTGAGGCAAACGCTTTTTTCTGGGCATGGACGACCACGCCGTGGACGCTGCCCTCCAACGTGGCGCTTTGCGTCAACCCGGAGGAGGATTACACCCGCTTCCGCCTGGACGGCGAGGAAGGCATTATGGCCGACGCGCTGATCGGCGCGGTGCTCGGCGAGCGCGCGGGCGAAATCGAGAAGCTTTCCACCGTCAAAGGGGAGGCCCTTGCCGGCACGGCGTATGAGCCGCTGTGGGACGCAAAGCCCGCCGAAAAGGGGTACTATGTCGTCAGCGACGGATACGTCACCCTTTCGGACGGCACGGGCATCGTGCACATCGCCCCGGCCTTTGGCGAGGACGACAGCCGCATCGGCCGGGTGTACGGCCTGCCGTTCGTGCAGCTGGTGGACGCCAGGGGCGAGTTCGTTCAAGGCACAAGCTGGGCGGGCATGTTCGTCAAGGACGCGGACCCCCTGATCCTGCGTGAGTTGAAGGCGCGCGGGCTGCTCGTCCGCGCGGCCGGCTATGAGCACGATTATCCCTTCTGCTGGCGCTGCGACACGCCGCTTCTGTATTACGCGCGGGAGAGCTGGTTCATCCGCATGACGGCGGTGAAGGATCAGCTGGTGGCCAACAACCGCGCGGTGAACTGGCTGCCCGCCAATATCAAAGAGGGCCGCATGGGCAACTTTGTGGAGAACGTGCTCGACTGGGGCCTGTCGCGCGAGCGGTACTGGGGCACGCCGCTGCCCGTGTGGGTCTGCGAGGACGGGCATATCCACGTTGTGGGCTCCATCGCGGAGCTTAAAGAGATGGGCCGTGATGTGCCGGGCGACATTGAGCTGCACCGCCCGTACATCGACGCGGTCACGCTGACCTGCCCCGCGTGCGGCAAGGCCATGCGCCGCGTGAAGGAGGTCATTGACTGCTGGTACGACTCCGGCTCCATGCCGTTTGCGCAGTGGCACTATCCGTTTGAAAACAAAGAGCTCTTTGAAAGCGTATTCCCGGCCCAGTTCATCTGCGAGGCCGTGGACCAGACGCGCGGCTGGTTTTACACGCTGCTGGCCATCTCCACGCTGGTCTTCGGCCGCGCGCCGTTTGAAAACTGCCTGGTGCTGGGCCACGTGCAGGATATGGAAGGCCGCAAGATGTCCAAGCATTTGCACAACGTCGTCGCGCCGGACGATGTGCTGGCCGTGCAGGGCGCGGACGCCACGCGCTGGTATTTCTATACCGCCGGCGCGCCGTGGCTGCCCAGCCGCTTTTCGCCCGAGGCGGTCAGCGAGGTGCAGCGCAAGTTTATGGGAACGCTGTGGAACACATACGCGTTCTTCATCCTCTACGCGAATATTGACGCGTACGACCCCAAGGCGCACCCGCTTGAGAAGGCGGCGCTGTCGCTGATGGACAAATGGCTTTTGTCCAAGCTGAACTCGCTCATAAAGCTTGTGGATGAATCCCTGGGCGCGTATCGGGTAACGGAAGCGTCCCGCGCCATTCAGGCGTTCGTGGACGAATTGTCCAATTGGTACGTGCGCCGCAGCCGTGAGCGCTTCTGGGGCAAGGGCATGGCCGGGGACAAGGAGGCCGCGTTCGCCGCGCTCTACCACGCGCTGGTAACGCTCTCGAAGCTGACCGCGCCGTTTACCCCTTTCCTGGCCGAATCCATGTACCGGAATCTCGTATGCAATCCAAGCCCCGAAGCGCCCATGAGCGTGCATCTGTCCGATTTTCCGGCATGGGAGGAAAGTTTTATCGACCCCGCGCTGGAAAAAAACATGGACGCGCTGGTGAGCGCCGTGCAGCTGGGCAGGGCCTGCCGGAACACGGCCAACATGAAAACCCGGCAGCCGGCGGCCGGGCTGTATATCAAGGGCGCGGCCTTCCCCGATACGTTCGCGGCGCTGGCGCGCGAGGAGCTGAACGTGAAATCCGTCCATTTTGTGGACGACGCGCGGGCGTTCACCGCCTACCGGCTCAAGCCGCAGATGCGCACGCTCGGGCCCAAGTATGGCAAGCTGCTCGGCGGCATCCGCGAGGCGCTGCTTACCATGGATGGAAACGATGTGGCGGGCGTGTTCGCGCGCGGGGAAACAATCACCTTTTCGGTGGAGGGAACAGAGGTGACTTTGGCGCAAGACGACGTTCTGGTGGAGCCCATGCGGAAAGAGGGCTTTGTCGCCGAGACGGAAAACGGCATGACCGTGGTGCTGGATACCAACCTCACGCCGGAACTGATCGCCGAGGGCTACAGCCGCGAAGTCGTCTCCAAGGTGCAGGCCCAGCGCCGTGACGCGGGCTTTGACGTGACCGACCGCATCCACATCGCTATGCGCTGCGGGGCGAAGCTGGCCGCCATTGCGCAAGAAGCCAAAGCGGATATCCTCAAGGCCACGCTGGGCGTTTCGCTCGTGGCGGACGCGCCGCGGGGCGTGGCGTGGAAAGCGTGGAGCATCAACGGCGAGGACGCGGAGATTGCCGTGTGGAAGGCGTAATGCCCCTGGCACAACCTGCCGGGAATGAGCATCAAGACGCAAAAGGAAAGGTGGGGACGCGATGAACGCGATAAACCGGCTGATATGCGCCGCGGCGATGATGCTGACGCTGTGCGTATGGCCAACGGCGCGGGATACGGAGCCGGCGCCGCACAATGGAGACGGCATTTTGCGTGTAGTGGGGGTTCACTTTACCGACAGGGCTTATGATTTTGTATCCGAAGACGACAGGGCCGCAATCGAGGCGCTGATCGCGCGCTGCATGCAAACGCCGGCGGGCGAGGACGAAATCCTTCAGACAATGATGGGGAACTTTCAAATGCCCCTGACTTTTGTCCGTATGGAGAACGGGCGGGAGGTTACATACGTCTTTTTGAACAATCCCCCCCTCCTGGCGGTATCCGTTCAAGACGGAGAGCGCAAAACCCAGGATTCTTATTATAGCCTGACGATGGAAGAATACATGCGGGCCGAGGCACTCTATGCCGCAAACGGCGGTGAACAGGACGCAAAAGACTATAGGGATCTTCTCTATAGCAAGTAACGCAAGGGGGCTGCTATGTACATTGCCGATGCCTGGCAGGATTTTGCGGTGCTCGACACGGGCGGCGGCGAGAAGCTGGAGCGCTGGGGCCCCTTTACGCTCCGCAGGCCGGACCCGCAGGTCATTTGGCCAAAGCAGGCGCCGGAGCGCTGGCAGGGCGCGGACGCGTGGTATCACCGCGGCGCGAAGGGCGGCGGGGAATGGGCATTCAGCCGCGAGCTGCCGGAGCGCTGGACGCTTGCGTACCGCGGCCTGCGCTTCCACGTGCGGCCCACGGGCTTTAAGCACACGGGCCTGTTCCCGGAGCAGGCGGCCAATTGGGACTGGATGGACCGCCTGATCCGCGCGACCGTGGCGCGGGGCAAAGCGCCGCGCGTGCTCAATCTCTTCGCCTACACGGGCGGCGCGACCCTCGCGTGCGCCGCGGCGGGCGCTTCCGTTTGCCATGTGGACGCGGCCGGCGGCATGGTGCGGTGGGCGCGGGAGAACCACGCGCTCAGCGGGCTGCCCGGCGATTCGGCGCGCTGGATTGTGGACGACGCGCTCAAGTTCGTGCAGCGGGAAATCCGGCGCGCAAGCCGGTATGACGCCATTGTGATGGACCCGCCAAGCTACGGGCGCGGCCCGGGCGGCGAGGTGTGGAAGCTGGAGGATACGGTGTACGAGCTGGCGGACGCGTGCGGCCGGGCGCTTTCCGACGCGCCGCTTTTCTTCCTGCTCAACAGCTATACCACGGGCCTGCAGCCCGCGGTGCTGACCAATCTGCTGCGCATCGCCGTCGCCGCGCGGCATGGCGGGGTCGTGGAGGCCGGGGAACTGGCGCTGCCTGTGGAGGCGGGCGGGACACTGCCGTGCGGGGCGTCTGGCAGGTGGCGGCGGGAATAGCCGGCAAAGGGTTTGGGGCGCGTTTGGGCAGGTGCGAACGCAAGGGGGCTAGGGCAAACGCATGAAGGGACCGGTGTTCCATCCGTGCGGCAATCGTGAGGTGGCGGCGATGATCACCTACAAAGGCATTCCAATCTACCATTGTGACAACCACGTGCTCGTGGCCGTCAAGCCCCCCAACATGCCCGCGCAGGCCGACGCGTCCGGCGATGCGGACATGCTCTCGCTCATGAAGGCGTATATCAAAGAGGCCTGCGCGAAGCCGGGCGCGGTGTATCTTGGGCTGCTGCACAGGCTGGACCGGCCTGTCGGCGGGCTGATGGCCTTCGCGCGCACGTCCAAGGCGGCGGCGCGGCTGTCGGCGCAGCTTCGCGAGCACACGATGCGGCGGGAATACAGGGCGGTGGTGCGCGGCGACGCGCCGGAGGCGGCGCGGCTTGAACACTTGCTGGACCGGCCC
>WRGP01000120.1 GCA_009787135.1 Bacillota bacterium
AGATCTTCGGGATCAAGCCCGTGGTTTCCAGGAGCCATTGGGCCAGCTTGGTGAAATCCTCGGTAAAGCCGCTCAGGGAACCGTAGATACGCCCCACATTGTGCGAGTAGGTATGCAGGCCCAGCGAATGGCCTTCCTCAAGAATCCGGTTGTATAGGGCCATTCCATGCTCGCTTGCCGTGCCGACGACAAAGAACGTGGCGGGCACCTGTTCCTTGTGTAAGATGTCCAGCACCCTTGTGGTGTTACGCGAGGGGCCGTCGTCGAAGGTCAGGTAGACGGTGCAGCCGTGCTGCGCCATCCCGCTTGCGGGGGCCGCGTGCGGCGGGGCCGCGTGCGGCGCCCACACGGACAGGATAAGCGGGCAAAGGGTGAACAGGGTAAAGCACAGCGCCCGGCATGAGCGTTTGATGGAAGATAAAGGCATACAGACCTCCTATGAAGTGCTGTATGCCATACTATGTGATGGGAGCGGGGATTAGAAGCCGGCCCCGGTCAGGGGGCAGGTACAAACAGGTGTGTGCTCAGCGGGGGCACCGTGAGCGTGCCCGCCTCGCGGCGCAATTCGCCGCAGAGGGAAGCGACGGGGGTGAAAAAGGCATCCCATGGGAGGGTGACGCTGCCTTCGCTCAGGTTGTGGAGCACATAGACCGTTTGTCCCTCATGCGCCAGGGTGTAGGCGCATATCGCGGGGCTTTCCGTTTCCAGCGGGGTAAGGATCCCGCTTTGCAGGGCGGGATAAGCCTTGCGCAGGCTGAGCAGCGTCTGATAGTGGCGCAGGAGCGAACCGTCGTCGTTCAGCATGTCCCGCACGGCGCCAAGCGCCAGGGTGGTCTGATCCGCGTCCCGGGGCGGCAGGCATTGGCCTGTAAGGTCGTCTAAGTCCCAGAGCATGGGCAGGCGTTTGTTTTCATCACGGCCGCTGCCGGTCATGCCAATCTCCTCGCCGTAATACAGAAACGGCGTGCCGGGCAGCGTAAGGTAGAGCGACGCGGCCAATTTCAGCTTCTCCGGTTTTTGCGCCAGCGTGCCCGCGATGCGGGCCATGTCATGGTTGCTGAGGAACGGCGCGTCGCTCGCCCCCGGGTACGCGGCCCATTTCGCCTGCCAGTCCGCCGCCTTGCGGCTGAAAGCCGCGCCGTTTTGCGCGCGAATGGCTTTGACAATCATTCCGTCCGCGCCCGCGAAGGGGAAATTGAATAGGGAGGAGATACCGCTTTCATAGTATTGGGCAATGGTGCCCGCGTCCATCCATACTTCGCCGACCACGTACACATCCGGCTTGATGGCGCGCAGCTCGCCCATAAGCCAACGAAGAAAGGCGTTATTTTGCTTGACATCCTCCCCGAAGTAGTGCTGCGCCGCGTCCAGGCGGAAGCCGTCCGCCCCTTTGTCCAGCCAGTAGGCGCAGATGCGGAGTATTTCCGCCCGGAGCGCTTCGTCGTCCAGGTTTAGATCGGGCATTTCAGCGGTAAAGACACCCTCGTAGAACCAGCCGGGCACACCCGGCGCGGCGCGCCAGCCCAGCGCGGCGTCCTGCGTGAAGTGATAATACCGGACGTACGGGTTGTGCGCCCGGCACAGGGGATCCATGCCACAGACCGGCTGCCCGCACGGCTCCACCGGGAGGCTCTCCAGCGCGGAGAGAAACCAGGGGTGCCGGCTGGAAGAGTGATTGAGCACAAGATCGATGAGCAGTGCCATGCCTTCCTTATGCAGCGCTTCCGCAAGCGTCTCAAAGGACGATATGCCGCCGTATTCCGGCGCGACGGCGTAATAGTCGAGCACATCGTACTTGTGGTACGTGGGCGAGGGATGAATCGGCATCAGCCACACGCCGTCCGCGCCAAGTTCTTTTAGATAAGGAATTTGCGCGCGGATCCCGTCCAGGTCGCCGACGCCGTCCCCATTGCCGTCATAAAAAGAGGCGGGAAAAATCTCATAGTATACGCGTGTATCCGCCATGGCGCTGGCGCACGACAGATACAGAAAAACCGACAGCAGCAGCGCGAGAGAACGGCGCGCCCGCCGTACGATCAAGAACTTCCGCCGCGCGGCACGATTGATCCGCATCCTGAAATCACCCCTTTACCGCGCCGCCAGTTACGCCGGAGACGTAATACTTCTGCATCTTGATGAACAGCAGCATGATGGGCACCGCCACAAGGATGGCCGCGGCGCAGAAGCGCGTATAATAGTTGTAGATGTTCTCACGCTCAATCATGCGAAACAGGCCCACGGCTATGGTATAGTTCTGGTAGTTATCCTTGAGGATGACGGACGCGAAGATAAAATCAAGCCACGGCGCGATGAACGATGTCATGGCCGTGTACACGACAATCGGCCTGGAGGAAGGCAGGATGATTTTCCAGAACACAAGGTTGCGCGTGGCCCCGTCGATCATGGCGGCCTCGTCCAGCGATTTGGGGATGGTGTCAAAGAAGCCCTTGGCCACGTAGTATACAAGCGCCGCGCCGCCGGAGTATACGATGATCAGCGAGGCGAGCGACTTATCAAACCCCATGGCCTTGAGAATGTGGTAAATGGCGATCATGCTCATGAAACCGGGGAACATGCCCAGCACAAGCGAGAGGTTCATCAGGGCCTTGCGGCTTTTGAAGCGCAGGCGGGAATAGGTATACGCCACCATGAGCACGAGCAGCGTGGTGATGGTGCCGCTGGCCAGGGCCACGATCAGGGTATTGACGTACCACCGGGGGATGTCAAAGAGATCCCGCTCGGTGAACAGGCGTGTAAAGTTGCTAAGCGTATACCCCTTGGGCAGCACGTAGGGGGTATACGCGCCCTTCTCCAGCCGCAGCGAGGAGATGACCAGCCACGCGATTGGCAGCAGCCAGATGACGGCGAGCAGGGTCAAAAAGATGTAGATGGCCGTATTGGCCGTGCGGCCGCGCGCTTTCATGCCCATTTTCATTGGAACTGATCCTCCTTTCGCGTGGAGCCGGTCAGGTTATAGACAACCAGCGAGATACTCGCCACGATCAGGAAGATGAAGATGCCAATCGTCGAGGCCAGGGAGTAATTCTGTTCATTGACGGTGAGCTTATAGAGCCAGGTGACCAGCAGGTCCGTTTTTCCGCCCTGGAAGTAGTCCAGCGAGAGCGGGTTGCCCGCACTGATGAGGTAAATCACGTTGAAATTGTTGATATTGCCGACAAAGGTGGTAATCAGGTACGGCGTGGTGATAAAGAGCATGTAGGGAAGCGTGATGGAAAAAAACGAGCGAACCGGGCCGGCGCCGTCGATGCTGGCGCTCTCATACAAATCCGCGGGGATGTTCATGAGGATGCCCGTGGTCATCAGCATGGTGAAGGGAATGCCCACCCACAGGTTGACGATCACAACCGAGGCGCGCGCCAGCCCCGTCTCCGTAAGGAAAGGTATTGGCGAGGAAATCAGCCCTATCTTTTGCAGGATCACGTTGACGATGCCCGTATCGGTTAGCATGCGGGAGACGAGCATGAGGCTGACAAACTGCGGAATGGCAATGGTGACGACGAACAGCGTGCGCCACATTTTTTTCAGGCGAATGCCCTTTTTGTTGATGATCAGGGCCAGAATCATGCCCAGGATATAGTTGGAGAACGTGGCCAGCACGGCCCAGACCATGGTCCAGCCAAAGATACCGAAAAAGGTTCGGCTCTTGACCGCACTGCCCCAGAAGACATCGGCAATGTTGTGCACGCCGACCCAGGTGAACAGATTGCCGGGGGGCTGGTGGGTTTTATCAAAGTTTGTAAAGGCAATGAGCACCATAAAGATGATGGGCAGCACGGTAAACAGGGTTAGCGTCAGCATCGGCAGGGAGAGCAGGGTAATATGGAAACGCCCGTCCAGCAGCGTCTTACAATCCTGCCAAAAGGTGTTTAGTTTTACGCCCTTTTCCACCTGTTTTTGCGCCAGCAGGGCGGATTTGATGTTTGCCCGCCAGATGACCACGAACGGCACGATGGTCGCCAGCGTCACGACGCTAAAGAGCAGGATGAGCATAGAGTTGTCGCCCAGCACGCGGCGGTATATTTGCGCGGCCTCGTCCCACACGCGCCCCTGCTGGTTTGTGCCCAAGGTGGCAAGATCTTTGAGATAACGGGCGCCGAAGAGAATCTGGAAGAGAAAAAACCCTATTTCAAAGACCAGATAAAAAAGCCCTTTGAGCAACTGCCCGCGGGCCAGATTCCCAAAGCCCATGACGACGAAGGACGCGCGGGTTTTGGCATCCCCTTCCTTATATGCCGTCCAGATCTCCTTGCCTTGCGCGCTAAAATGCCCCCAAAAGGAGCGGATGCGCCGAAGCAATCTTTTTGAGACAGATGGCGCCTGAAGCGCAGGTTCCATGCGGCAACCTCCTTATACCGCGCGGCGCGGCAATTCTCTTATAAAAACGGCTAAGGGCGGAAGAAATCCGCCCTTAGCGCTTGGGAATGTTATTCGGCCGTAGCCTGCTCAACCAGTTGATCCAGCAGGCCCTGCATGTCGGCGTCGGAGTGGTTCTCCAGCGCGAGCCCAAACGCTTCGGCCGGGCCCCAGTACGCGCCCCCTACATTCTGGCTGACGCCAAACGCGCTTTGCGCGGCCAGCGCGGCCAGCGCGATATCCGCCTTGACGGCATCGGACATGGCGGCATTGATGTTGGACGGACCAAGGCCGCGCTTCAGGAAGCGGGCAAGCTGCGCCTCTTCGCTGGTGAGATACTCGGCCAGCATCATGGCCTCAACCGGGAAGGCCGTCTGTGTGTTCACACCCACGAGCTTTGTGCCAAGGAAAGAGCCCATCTGCACCTGCTCGCCGCCCATGGTGAACGTGGGCAGTTTGACGGCGGCGTAGTTATCGCCCAGCTTTTCTTTCATGGCCTCGGCGTTCCACGTGCCGGAGACACCCGCGCAGATGGTATCGCCCATGCCGCCCTGCAGCACGCTGTCGTCGCCCGTCAGGAAAGCGGGACTCGCCGTGAACGCGCGGATCGCCTCGCCGGCCAGCACGCCGCGCTCGCTGTTGAAATCACAGATCTGCTTTCCGTTTTCATCGAGGTCCAGCGTGCAGCCGGCGCCGAGGAAGAAGGAGGCGATATACCAGCCGTTGGAGACGTCCATAAACATCTTTTTGCCCGCGGCTTCCGCTTTGGCTAAAATGCCGTCCAGGCTCTGAACGTCCTCTTCCGTCAGGACGGACTTGTCATAATAAAGGAAGTAACCGTTATCCGCGGTCATGGGATAGCCATAGAGCGCGCCCTTCAGCGTAGCGGTGGCAACGGAGCCGGCTGAGTTGGCGGCCTTGATGGCGTCCACGTTGCGCGTCACTTCGTACAGCGCGTCGGCGTTGACCAGATCAACCAGCTGATCGTTGGAAAAAGCAAATACGTCCGCCGCCGCTATCGGGTCTTCCAGAACGCGCGCGCGGGCGTCCGGCTCGCCGACCACGCCGAAGGTGATATTCCATTCGTTCTCCGGGTTCGCGGCCTTGAACTCTTCCGCCAGCTGGACCAGCAGTTCCTGATCGTCCTGCGCGCCCCAGACTTTGAGCGTGATGGCGTCCGCCAGGGATACGGAGGCCAGCCCGATGAGCAGGGCCAGGGTTAGCAGGATAGACAGAGTTTTTTTCATGAATCCTCACTCCTTATTTTGTTTTTCTATTTTAAGCGCCGGACTTGCCGCGCTTGAATAGCCCCGGGATGATCAAGGAGCCCCGGCCCCTCGGCAGGGTAAAACGGAGGAAGGCCGATGGGAGGCAAGGAACGCGCGTGCGGCGATGGCAAACACGCGAGGCAAACAAAAGAGGCGGTCGCCTCCCGCGTGCCTACGGGGCTGGAACCCGGAAAGATGACGCCCTTGACCTTTCGCCCCGCCGTGCGCCGGCGCGTGGTTTCAAACTCATCCCCGCTCTCATCTTATTATAAAGTCCACCGGGAGCTTTTGTTTCGGGCCGCTGCCGTATTCGGCGGTTTTCTCGAGAAGGTGCATTGGTGTTTTGCGTGGAATGAAAACGTTGCCGGAAACATTTTTCTTGTAGGAAAAGTATATAATACCTATGGCATTTTGTCAAGAAGTGTTCAGCGCTATTTTTTCAATTATTTTTTGAATATTTTATGAAAAATGCATATCCCTCTTTTCGAAGATGGGAAGGTCTGGTATAACCCGAGTTTTAAGGCAAAGGATGGCAAAAAGTGATAAGAAGGAAGGGATAGTGAGGGAAAAAAGGCGTATAAAAAGCAAATCACATAAG
>WRGP01000121.1 GCA_009787135.1 Bacillota bacterium
GGGCGAAATTGGCGGGCGGCTGGCGGATTTCTGCATCCTCACCAGCGACAACGCCCGCAACGAGGACCCCTACGCCATTTTGGAGATGGTGGAGGAGGGCATTCGCCCCACCGGCGGCGCGTACCGCGTCATTGAGAACCGGCGGGACGCCATCCGCAGCGCCCTGCAAATGGCCAGGGAGGGTGATGTGATCGTGCTGGCGGGCAAGGGCCATGAGACGTACCAGGAGGTGCGCGGGGTGAAGCAGCCCTTTGACGAGAAGAAGATCGTCGCGGAGCTGCTGTGTGAAATGGAGCAAAAGACGGAGGAGTAGGCGTATGCAAAGGATGGTTTGGGCTGTATTGATCGCGTTCGCGGCGGCCCTGGCGCTTGGCCCCTGGACGATCCGGCTGCTTCGCAAATTGAAGTTTGGCCAGAATGTGTACGAGCTTGCCCCGGAATCCCATCAAAAAAAGCAGGGTACCCCCACGATGGGCGGCCTGCTGTTCGCGCTGATCACGGTGGTGCTGGGCGGCGTGCTGCACTTTGGCGCGTTTGACGCGAAGACCGATATGGCGTTTGGCCTCGTGCTCTTTGCGCTGATGAACATGCTCATCGGGTTTTTGGATGATTATAAAAAGATACGCTCCAAGAAGAACCAGGGCGGCCTGTCCGAGCGGCAGAAGCTGGCGATGCAGTTCGTGGTGGCGGCGGCCTTTTCCGCCTATTGCTACCTGCATCCCGAGGTTGGCTCAAGCATCTACGTGCCGTTTGCAGGCATTGAGTGGGAGCTTGGCTATGCCTATGTGCCGGCGATGACCTTCGTCATCATCTGCACGACCAACGGCTCCAACCTGCTCGACGGCCTGGACGGCCTTCTGGCGAGCGTGTCGAGCGTGATCATGGCCTTTTTCGCGATTCTGGCCCTGCTGCTGGCCACCGCACTGAGTGGCGCGGTGCAGGACAACATGCTCAATATGGGCGTGCTCTGCGCGGGTGCGGCCGGCGCTCTGCTGGGGTATCTTCGCTTTAACCTCCATCCCGCGCAGGTGATTATGGGCGACACGGGGTCGATGTTTTTAGGCGGGCTCGTCGCCGGCATGGCGATGCTGCTCGGGCTGCCGCTGCTCATTCCCCTCGCGGCCGGCGCGTACGCGGCGTCCCTCCTGTCGGTTTTCATACAAAGGATATATTTCAAGGCCACGCACGGCAAGCGCATCTTTAAGATGTCGCCGCTGCACCATCACTTTGAGCTCAGCGGCGTGGAGGAGACGCGCATCGTGTCCATGTACGCGATCGTCACGGTATTGCTGTGCCTGCTCTCGTTCCTGGGGCTTAGCCAATAGCATGGCCATTGGTTCTGAGGCGCGATGACAATCAAAAAACAAGCTACGAGGGCTATTGCATGAGAGAGACTGCTTGGAAGGACAAACGGGCGCTGGTGGCAGGCATGGCGCGCAGCGGCAAAGCCGTGGCGGAGCTGCTCGTAAGCCTTGGTAGCCAGGTGACGCTCAGTGACACAAAGGCGGAGATAGGCGGGCTTGAAAACCTGCTCGCCCTGGGATGCGAAAATAGGCTGGGCGAGCCCGCGGAGTCGCTTGTGGAAGGCTGTGATCTTGTCATTGTCAGCCCTGCCGTACAGAAAGAAGCGCCTGTCATACAAAAGGCCACGGAACTTGGCATACCCGTGATGGCGGAACTGGAATTCGCCGCGCGGTTTGTTCAGGGCGTGATGGTTGGCGTAACCGGCACAAACGGCAAGACGACCACGTGTTCCGTCTTGGGCGAGATGCTGCGCAACGCGGGCAAGAACACCTATGTAGCCGGCAACATCGGCCTGCCGCTCTCCGCGGTCGCCTTAAAGACCTTGCCGGGCGATTTTTGCGTTGTGGAGGTGTCCAGTTTCCAATTGGAGAACATGCGCGCGTTCCACCCGCATGGGGCGGCGATCCTTAACCTCAGACCGGACCATCTGAACCGCCATGGCACCATGGAGGCCTACGGAGCGCTCAAGGAGAGCATGCTGCAAAACCAGACCGCCGACGATTTCTTCGTCTACAACGCGGACGACCCGTTTTGCGCCGCGGCCGCGCGCCGCGCGAAGGCGAAGGTCGTCCCTTTCTCGAGCACACAGGCGCTGCGGCACGGGGCCTGGGTGCAGGATGGACAAGTTATGGTCTCCGGCCGGGAACCATGTTCCTTCAGGGAACCGTACGCCCCAAGGGAGCGGGGCGCAAACCGGGGTCAGAGCCAAAGCCGGGCCCTATGCGCCGTGGAGGAACTGAGCCTGAAAGGGCGGCATAACCTTGAGAACGCCCTGGCCGCCGCGGCCATCGCCGTGCGCTTTGACGTACCCGCCGCGGTGATCCGGCATACGCTGCGAAGCTTCCAGGGCGTAGAACACCGGATGGAAAACGTCAGGGTACTGGGTGGCGTGCGCTACATCAACGACAGCAAGGGCACCAACCCCGATTCGTCCATTCAGGCCGTGATGGCCATGGATACGCCCACCGTACTCATCGCGGGCGGTGAAGACAAGGATATGGGGTTTGAAGCGTTTGCGGGCGCCATTGCCGGGAACAAAAACATCCGGCACGTCGTGCTCATCGGCAGCACGGCTGAAAAGATCCGCGGCGCGCTGGAGAAAGAAGACTATACCGCTTGCGAAATGGCGGGGTTCAACTTCGCGAAAGCCGTCGAACGCGCCCGCTCGCTGGCCGTGCCGGGCGGCGCGGTGCTGCTTTCCCCCGCGTGCGCGAGCTTTGACATGTTCAAGGACTATGAGGCGCGCGGGAACACCTTTAAGGAAATTGTAAGCGCCCTGTAATTTTATAAAACCTTGTGATTTTATAAAAATAGAAATAAAGGGATAGCGCCATGTATGATAAATTGATTGATTCCTTGTTGACACGCCCCCCCGCGTATGCTCCAAACGATTATCCGTTCTGGGACGATCCGCACATTTCAGCGCATATGCTCAAGGCGCATCTGGATCCCGAGGTGGAAGCGGCTTCGAGGCGGCACGCTTTCATGCGGGAATCCGCGGCGTGGGTCGCGAAGCTTCACAAGGGCGGTGATTTGCTGGACCTGGGCTGCGGCCCCGGCCTGTACGCGGAGATGTTTGACGACGCGGGCTTCAAGGTGACAGGCATCGATATGTCAAAGCGGTCGATCGAGCACGCGGCCGCTTCCGCCAAAGCCAAGGGAAAGGATATCCGCTACCTTCAGAAAAACTACTTGTGCATCGACTATGAGAATGCCTTTGACATCGTCACGCTGATTTACTGCGACTACGGCGTGTTCCCGCCCAGCACGCGCGCGAGGCTGCTCAAAAAGGTTTGCCGCGCGCTGCGGCCGGGCGGCCTGTTCATCACGGACGTGTGGAGCGAGAAGGCGTTTGGGCGTTTTGAGGAAAATCAGCGGGTGACGGAAGCGCGGGGCGGATTTTGGAGCCCGGACCCGTATGTATGCGTAAAGCGCAACATCCGCTATGATCCGGCGGTGATGCTGGAGGCGTATCATGTGGTGACCGCCGCGGACCTTCGCACGTATTACATCTGGAACCAGGCGTTCGCCTGCGAGGACCTCACGCGAGAGTTGCATGCCGCCGGGTTTTCGGACGTAGTATGCTATGCGGACGTATGTGGGCGCGCAAGGGACGGGGAAGACGAAACCCTGTGCGCGCTGGCGCAAAAAAAGCAGACCTTGATCTAAGAGGAGACGTCATGTTGCAACGTTCCAGCCTTTACCAAAGAGGCGGAACACAAAAGCAAACCGGCAGACGCATCGACATGCGGGTGCTGGTTTTGTTCATTCTGCTGCTGCTGGCCGGGATGCTGGCGCTGTTCAGCGCCAGCTACTATACCTTTCAGGATAGCGGCGACGCCTACGCGAAGGTCCGGCAGCAGGTGTACGGCATCGCCTTGGGCACGGTGGCAATGGCCGTATGCTCGCGCATGGACTATCACTTTTTCAGGAAGCCCTGGGTGATTCTGACCATGCTGGCGATAAGCGCCGTGCTGCTCGTGCTGGTGGTCATCCCCGGCGTGGGCGTGCTCATGAACGGGTCCAGGCGGTGGCTGAACATCGCCGGCCTGAGCTTTCAGCCCTCTGAGTTCGCCAAATTCGCCATGATCCTCTTTATGGCGAGCTCGCTGACGAACAAGGGCAAGCAGGTGCGAAAGTTTTTTTCCGGGCTGGTGCCGATGCTGATGGTGCCGGGCGTGATGTTTTTGCTGATCCTGGAGCAGCCCAACCTCTCCACGGCCATGAGCATCCTCATCGTGGCGTTCGTGATGATCGCCATCGCCGGCGCGCGCACGACGCACCTCGGGGTTTTGGGCGTGTGCGGCGCGGCCTTGGGCGCGTGGTACGCGTGGAGCGAGCCGTACCGCCGCGAACGCCTGCTGTCGTTCCGCGACCCGTTCGCGCAGATGAGCGACGAGGGGTATCAGCTCTCGCAGTCGCTGATCGCCTTCGGCTCCGGCGGGCTGTTCGGCATGGGGCTGGGCCAGGGGCGGCAGAAGACGGCCTACCTCCCTTACCCGGAGTCTGACTTTATCTTCGCGTCCATCGCCGAGGATTTTGGCCTGTTCGGATGCATCCTGGTGGTGGCGCTGTTCGTGGCGTTCGTGTACGCGGGGCTGCGCGTGGCGCTTCGCTGCCCGGATAAGTTCGGGTGCTTGCTGGCCGCCGGGATTACGGCGATGATCGGAGTGCAGGCGTTTTTGAACATGGGCGTGGTGGTGGGGCTGCTGCCCACAACGGGGCTGCCGCTGCCGTTTTTCAGCGCTGGCGGCACGTCCGTCAGCATTTTCATGGCCGCGGTGGGGGTCTTGCTGAGCATATCGCGGGAGGATGAGATGCGGGTGCGATGACTACGGTAACGTGCGTGAATGGAGTGTGATGTTTGCAACGGCGGAATGATGGCATTGCGCTGTATATACGCCGTCAAACTCACGTTACTTTGGTATCATTTTTAGCAAATTCTAATCTTTTTTTCTTTGCGTTTACGGGCCGCATGCCTTATACTGTATGCAAACGCATAGAGGAGGATTGGTTTATGCCTGATACAAAACCGCAGCCACGCCGAAAAATAAAAAAGGTCGTCATTATGGTGGCCATTGCGCTTGCCGCAGTATACCTCATCGGCGGAGGCGTTGGTTCCTGTCTGTTTTATTTTGAGAAGTTTTCTCGGGTTGAGAATGCTGATCCCGATACGTTCTTTTCCTATTACACCTATCCGGATGTTGATAAAGCGAAATACCCGCGGAGCGAGTTTACCTTTTCATCCAAAGGAAACACATTGGTTGGGTATGAATACGGCGCCCCCAATACCCGCGGGCTCATCGTCATTTCCGCCGGCCTTGGCGGCACGGGGGATGAGTATATGACTTTTATGACCCGTTTTGTGGATGACGGCTACCGCGTGATAACCTACAACAACACCGGGGTCGCGTCCAGCGAGGGCGGCAACACCAGAGGGTTATATCAATCCGCGATTGATCTGGACGCGCTGCTCACGCACCTGGAATCCCAAAAGGAGTACGGCGACCTCCCCGTGTATCTTCTCGGCCATTCCTGGGGCGGCTACGCCGTGTGCGCGGCGCTGAATCAGCCGCATCGCGTCAATGCCTCCGTCAGCATGGCGGGGTATGCCGACGGCATGGAGATGTTTGTCGGCGCGGGCAAGGAACTGGCCGGGAACGTTTTTTACCTGCTGTATCCGTATCTGTGGGCCATTCAAAAATGTTACTTTGGCGCGGACATGGACGTTAGTGCCATAGATGGGATCAACGCCAGCGACATCCCTTTCCTTATCATACAGGGCGAGAAGGACGAACTTATCAGGCCCGACGGCGCGTCTATCTATGCGCATAGGGATGAAATCAAAAACCCGAAAACGCGGTATATGCTCACGGCCGGCGACCACGAATGGGTCTATTCCTCCCAGGCGGCGGCAGCCTATAATCAGGAAATGACGAAAAGCTACGGCGATTTTTTCGAACTGCCGGAGGTCAAGGCGGAAATTAAGCGCGAGGCGCAGAACCGCGCCCTGCTCGAAAAAGTATGGGCGGAGTCCGTAAATTTTGATAAGCTCTTGTATAATGAGATTGACGAGGAAATTATTCTCAGGATCGAAACGATGTTTGACAGCGCGAAATAGCCGTTTCCCGCGTGTATGCGCGGGGGCGGCGAGGGATGGAGGCGCGCAGGCAGGCCGCTACGCCGGCCGGCGAGCGGCGCGGCGGAAAAGCTTCGCGAGATTCCCGCCGAATCGGCCGC
>WRGP01000122.1 GCA_009787135.1 Bacillota bacterium
CATGGCCGAGCGGGCCGCCACGCTGGCGGTACAGGGCGAGATCGCGCAAAATCCCGCGCAACTGGAAAAATGGCGGGCCTGCCAGTGGTGTGATTATCAGGATGTTTGCGGCTTTGACCCTTCGGAAGGGATGAACGGTGTGCGCAGGCTGGAAAAGCTTTCGCAGGAAGAGCTTGTGAAGCGGCTGGTATGAGAAGGCGTAAGGACATTCTATGGCCATTTAACCATTCGGCTGTAGATTCACACCGGTTATCATGATTGGCGGCGTATTTATACCGCCGCTTCTTAGCAGGCGGACGGCCATAGGCCGTCCGCCTCCGTTGCGCAAAATCCCGGCCCCGTCACGCCTTTGAAAATTGTTCCTTCCCCACCCCGCAAAGCGGGCAGACAAAATCGGCCGGGACATCCTCCCATTTTGTGCCGGGCTCAATCCCATTGTCCGGGTCCCCGGCGGCCTCGTCGTACTCATACCCGCATACATCACAGACATACTTCATAGTTTTATTTTCCTCCCTTTACCATTTATTTTTAAACCGGTTCGAAATCCTTGGCGCCGTGCTTGCACAGCGGACAGATGAAATCATCCGGCAGCGTAGCGCCTTCGTACACATAACCGCATATTTTGCAGACAAACCCTTGCTTTTTTACGGCTTGCGCCTGTGGCTTGGGCTTAATGTTGTCAAAATAGTACTGATACGTCACGCTTGGTTCGTCCGACAGCACAAAGGCCTGCGTGACCGCCGCGATGAACACCGTATGCGTGCCGCAATCAAAGGTTTCTGTTACCCTGGCCGAAATCACGCCGTTCGTATACTCCGGAACATACCGGATGCCGTTTGCCGTGCGCGCGTCATAACCGCGCCCGGCGAACTTATCCACTTCCCTGCCGCTGACAAACCCAAATTGTTTAAAAATATCGAAAGGCGCGCTCTGGCTTAGAATAGAAACGTTGCATTCTCCCGTTTTTACGATCATATCATGCGTGCAATTTGCTTTGTTCAAGGCGATGGATATCCTCAGCGGGGTATCGGTGACTTGAGAAACGGTGTTGGCAATACAGCCGTTATCCTTATCGCCGTCCTTTGCCGTTATGACAAACAGCCCATAGGAGAGCTTGAACATTGTCTGGCGGTTCACAGCTTCTATCCCCGCCCGACTGTCCGGCCCCGCCATGCTCCCCGCCGCACCGGGAATGGCGGCGATCATCTCGTTCGCCATCGCGTCAATTTCCGAAAGCCGCGCCTCTTTCAAGCTGGATGTTACGCTGATTTTATGCTCAAGAATACGGATATTTTTGCACTTTTCCAACGCGGCGCGGATCAAATCCCCGCTTGTCGCGGCCCATGAGCCGTTTTCAATGATGGCTACCGTGCGGTTTTGAATATTGTGCGCCACAAGATCGTTTACCAAAGCTTCCATGGTCACAAAAATCCCCGCGTTGTAGGTTGTGGACGCGAAAACCAAATGGCTCCACCGAAACGCCGCCGCGATAATCTCCGAGGCCGGCGTAACGGAAACATCGAACATGGCCGTCTGAATCCCGCTTTCACGAAGCCTGCAGGCCAGAATCTCCGCCGTGTTTTCCGTATTGCCATAGACCGACGCGTACGCGATCATAACGCCGTATTCTTCCGGTTCATAGCGGCTCCAAAGCATGTATTTCAAAACGATATCCTGTATGTTTTTGCGCCATACAAACCCATGAAGCGGACATACCATTTCAATTGGGAGCGCGGCGGTTTTCGCAAGCAGCGTTTGAACCTGCGGCCCGTACTTCCCCACAATGTTGGCATAATAGCGTCTCGCCTCGTCCATATAGTCCTTCGTAAAATCCACTTCATCCGCGAACAGAGCGCCGTTGAGCGCGCCAAAACACCCAAACGCGTCCGCGGAAAAGAGAATCTTATCCGTTTCGTCATAGGTAACCATGACCTCCGGCCAGTGAACCATCGGCGCCATCAGAAAACGCAGCCTATGCCGTCCCGTGCCGAGCGGTTCCTTCTCATTGACAATGAACGCTCGCGAATCCATATCAAAATCATAGAACTGCTTCATAAAGGTCAATGTTTTGGCATTGCATACAATTTTAACATCCGGATACCGGAGGATCAGCTCTTCAAGCGCGGCGGAATGGTCGGGCTCCATATGCTGCACCACAACATAATCAAGCGCCCTGCCGTCCAGCGCTTCCGTGATATTCTCCAGAAACCTGTGCCGCACCGCTTTATCCACCGTGTCAAACAAAACGGTTTTCTCATCCAATAAAAGATAGGCGTTGTAGGACACGCCGTAGGGCACGGAATAGACGCCTTCAAACATCGCCAAGCGCCTGTCATTCGCACCCACCCATGTTATATCCTCCGTAATTTTTCGAACGCAATACATACAATCTCCTTCAATACAGTGTTATACAGCGCGCGCAGGGGCTCATGGCCGCCGGCATCCGGCGCGCGCAACCCCGCCTCATGCCCCTTCCGGCACAATCCTCCCCGCGATCTCCTCCGCCAGCGCAAGCAGCGCATCCTCGCTCAGCGCCGGTTTCTCCTCTGTGACATCCAGCGTGACGTGTAGCATAACCGACGCGCTCCGAATCGCGGGGATATACATGATAAGCGCCTGTTCATGCCGCACCCCTCCCTCCTCCGTTTCATACGCCGAGTCCACGATGAAATACATCGCCTCCCGGCCCGCCACGGAAGCTGTTTTTGCCTGTGTGACACGCTCCTCCCCATACTGCACGACAAAGTCAGGGTATACTTTTTCAACCGTCTGGGCCGGCGCGGTCTTCACGCCCGTAATGTAGTATTGCTTGACCTGGCTGTCTGGGTCTGTCGGCCTGAACCAGAAATCCGACTCGTTGGGATCGAACCGCAATGTTTCTTCCCGCCGCTCAAAGCCCGCTATACCCTCCACCTCGCCCAGCTTATAGTAGCGTGCGCCGCTTTCCGCCAGATTTGAAACGATCCAGTTCGCTTCCTTTTGCACCACCCCGCCTTTTACCGGCAGGCTGCCCGCGCGGGCGAGCACCGCAAAGAGTATCACCGCCAGCGCCAGCACGGCCGCGCCCGCGATCAGGCCGATTCGAAGCTCCCTGGACATGGGCTTGCTTTTCTTTTTTGCCTTCAGGCGCTCCGCTTTTGTGACATAGACAGGCTTTACAATTTTTCGTTTTTGCTTGGCCATGGGCATCCCCCTCCATTGTGTGGTTTTATATTGCCTCCCAGCGTGACAGCGCTCTTTTCATATACGCCGCCACATCCATCCCAAAAACTGACGCGAGCATCTCCGGCCGCAAAACCTCCTCCGGCTTCCCGCATGCCGCCACACGCCCGTCCCGCATGAGCAGCATCCTGTCCCCAAAGGAAAGCGCCAGGTTCAGGTCATGCACCACGCCGACCATCGCGCACCCTTCCTCCCGCGTCCACGCGCGAAGCGATTCCATCAGCGCGGTTTGGTGCTTCAGGTCCAGATGGTTCGTCGGCTCGTCCAGCAAAATCACGCGCGGTTCCTGCGCCAGGGTTCGCGCCAGAAAAACCCGTTGCAGCTGCCCGCCGGACAAGGTGTCGATCATCCTGTCCTTGAGCTCCCAAAGGCCCACCGCAGCAAGGCATCTCTCCACGCAGCGCTTGTCCGCCCCTGTCGGCACGCGGAAAGCCCCCTTGAGGCGCACATACCGGCCCAGCATGACCGTGTCATACACCGAATAGGCAAAATACACTTGCGACAGCTGGCTCAGAAGCGCCACACAGCCGGCCACTTCCCGCCGCTTCATGCCAGCCAGCGGCCGCCCTTCCAGCAACACCGTGCCGCGGGAAGGCAGCAGGCCCGCGACGGCGCGCAGCAGCGTCGTTTTCCCGCAGCCGTTGGGGCCCAGGATCAGGAAGCATTCCCCCGCCTCCACGGCAAGGCTGACGCCATGCACCACATCCCGCCCCCGATAGCCTGCCCGCACATCCTCAAGCGTTACAATGCTCACGCGCCGCCCTCCTCCCGGCCGCGGCGAAAATAGACGTACGCGAAAAACGGCGCGCCGATGAGCGCCGTCACCGCGCCCACAGGCAACTCCAGCGGCGCGGTCACCACGCGCGCCGCCATGTCGCATACCGCCATAAACCCTCCCCCAAGCAGCGCCGACATGGGAACCACCACCACGTGGCGCGCCCCAAATACCTTGCGCACAATGTGCGGGGCGATCAGGTCAATGAACCCGATCACGCCCGCGAACGCCACGGCGCTCCCTGTCAGCGCCGTCGAAAGGCCCAGCAGCAGCCACTTCACGCGCCGCGTATCCACCCCGACCGCGCCCGCGTCCTCCTCGCCAAAGGTGAGCAGGTCCATTTCCCGATGAAAGCCCGTGACCAGCAAAACGCCCACAATGCCCACCGGCGCCAGCAGCCATAACTCCGTCCAGCCCCTGAGCGCGAAGCCGCCCATCTGCCACTGCAAAAGCCGCTGGATGTTTTCCTTGGCAAGGGCATACAAAAGCGTCAGCAGCGCGTTGATGAACAGCGAGAACACCATGCCCGCCAGGATCACTGTCGTGCTTCGCATGCCCCGGTCCACGCGCGAGGCGAACGTCACCGCCAAAAACGCGGCCAGCAGCCCGGACAGCAGCCCCACCAGCGGCAGCGTGTACCCGCCAAGGCCCGGCAGCGCGAACCCCGTTAGAATGACCAGCGCCGCGCCGAGGGACGCGCCGGAGCTCACGCCCAGCGTAAAGGGCGAAGCCAGCGGGTTGCGCAGCACGCTCTGCATCACCGTTCCGCTCACGGACAGCATGGCCCCCACGCAAAACGCCAGAAGCACGCGCGGCAGGCGGACCGTCCACAGAATCGCGACGCTGGCCGTTGAAACCCCCGCGGGAAGCGGCGCGCCGAAAACTTTATGCGCGAAGATGCGCAAGGTGTCCGCCACGCCGAGCGGCACGCTGCCCATGCAGACCGCCAATAGCACCGCGCAAAAACTCAGCAGCGCGGCCAGGCCGATTTTTACCCCCAGCCTCATGGGTATGCCTCGCAGTCTACGACCTGCCCCGCGTCGGAAAGCCGCACCCTCCAGCCGCACGCGTTTGGCGGCGGGTACGCCGGCTCCCCGCCCGTAAGGTCCAGCAACGCTATCAGCGCGCGGAGCACGCCGCCGTGGGATACCAGCACCGCCAGTCCTTCCCATGGCTGGCCGGCAAGCATGCGAAACCCCTCCAGCACGCGCCTGTCAAACGCCGCGCGCGATTCCCCGCCGGGCAAGACAAGCTCGCGCTCGCCTTGCGCCCACGCCCGGTAAAGCGGCTCGTTTGCATACAAATCGTCGTGGGAACGGTTCTCAAACGCGCCAAATCGGCACTCCATCAGCTCCGCAATATCCGTATGCGGCACATCGCCATAGAGCAGGCACAGCGTCTCGACCGCCCTTCGCATGCCGCTCGTGAAAAAGCGCGACGCGGGCGGGTATGTCCCCCTGAGCGGCGCGAGCGCCGCTCGGCCCTTCGCGGACAGCGGCACATCCTGCGCCCCGGTGAAAAGCCGCTTTTCGTTATGCTCCGTCGCGCCGTGCCGCAGCATGAGTAGCTCCCGCGCGCTCATCGCTCGATCCCTCTGCGGGCAGGCACGCCTTTTTGATAATAATGCTTCACCATGCGCATCTCCGTGCACAAGTCGGCGGCGTCGACGACCGCTTGCGGCGCGCCGCGCCCCGTGAGCACCAGCTCCGTGCGCGACGGCCTGTCCCGCATGAGGCGCAGCACATCCTCCACGGGGATCAGCCCCATGTCCATCGCGCCGTTGATCTCGTCGAGAATCACCAGGTCAAACGCGCCGCTCCTCACCGCCTCGGCGGCCCGGCCGAAGCCATCCGCCGCACGGGCCCGCTCCGCCGCCGGGATGTCGCGCGGGTTGATGAACCGGCCGCTGCCCAGCGGCGTCACTTCCACCTCAGGGAACCGGTCGGCCAGCGCCGCGCATTCGCAGGTTTCGCCATGCTTCATAAACTGAAACACGCGCACGGCAAGGCCCGCGCCCACCGCGCGGAGGAGAAGCCCCAGCGAAGCCGTGGTCTTGCCTTTGCCGTCGCCCGTATACACCTGCACATAGCCCATTTCGCGATACCCTCGCTCCCATCATGCGGTTTTATAGAAAGGATAATACCATATACGCCGCGACATTTCAATGAGGCGTTATTTTGAGTTTCCCCGTTTTAGGGAGTGGGGGGCGTGCGAAAGCAAAAGGGGAATTGGTTTACAGGGGGACAACGGTTGTGATATAGGAAAAGCGGAACGGCCGGGCGAAAATGGGGACTCTGAGGATGAAATGCTGAAGATCTGTAAAAAAG
>WRGP01000123.1 GCA_009787135.1 Bacillota bacterium
CCGCCACAAGCTCCATAAGCTCCTCCAGCGATACGGCCTTCGGCCGCATGTCAATCCCAAGCGCCGCAAAATCCGCCTGCATCTGATAGACGGCCCTGTCCATAAACGGATTGGGCGTATTATAGGTAAGCGTAAAGGAAAAATCTTGCCCGTTGCGATGGCGTATGCCGTCCTCCTCAAGCACCCAGCCCGCGTCCTCAAGGAGGCTGGCCGCGCGTTCCGGATCAAAGGGGAACTTTTCCGATAGCATATCGGCGTTGATCCCAAAGCTGTCAAAGAGCAGCATGGTTGGCAGCGCCCCGTAGCGCTCCAGCGTGCTTTTTCGCATGGCCTCCCGGTCCATCCCAATGGCCAACGCCTCCCGGATCGACGGGTCGGAGAACAGCGCGCTTTCCATATCCATGCCAAGATAGCCCAGCACATCGCCCTCCCAGGTATAGAGGTTTATGAACCCCGTGTCATAGGCGATACTCACGATCTCCACGGAACCCAAAACGCTGACAATATCCACCGTGCCGTCCAGCATGCTGTCCAGCGCCGCCATGGCATCCGTGGGCACTACCAGAAGTTCTACCGTGCCGATATACGGCTTGCCGCGCCAGTACGCCTCGTGCGCGGCCAGCGTGGCCCGGACACCGGGCTCCAAGGACACAAAACCGTACTGCCCATAGGCCATATTTGATGCGTCCGCCGCGCGCACTCGCGCCAGCGCTTCTTGGCAGAACGCCGTGAAATCCTCTGGATCCGCCGTCTCTTCCGTCCGGCGCATGTCGCCAAAAAGGGAAACGCGCAGCGCGGGCACCGCCAGAAAAATCAGATTCTCCGCGTTTGGTATATCCAGCGTAACGGAAAACACGCGGTTGTTCACGCGCGCGATGCCCTCAATGGCGTTCGCCTCCCCGCGAAGGTACGCGTCCACCCCGCGAATGCTCGCGCGGGTAATGTCGTACACGCCGTCAAAGCCCGGCATCAGCAAAAGATACAGCGCATTGATAAAATCATCGCTGGTAACAGGCTCCCCGTCAAGATAGCGGACGCCTTCCTGAATGGTAAAGGTATACGTATGCCCGTCCGGCGAAATCTCAAACGCCGCCACGCCCGCGCCCAGCTCGCCCCTGTTATTTTGGAAGAGCAGCTCATCGTAGAGGAGCGACGCGAGATAGCCGTCGCCCGTGGTTTTTACGAAGAAGGGGTTCATCTCGCCGTACAGGTCCGGCACGCCAATGATAAGCGTATCCGCCCGGGCACGGGCGGCCTCTGGCAAGTTTTCGAGCGTTTTCGCATTGTTGCTGGCAATGGTTCGGTTGATCACGCCATGGCCGCCAGAAGTCGCCGTGCCGCCTGCCGGCAGCGCCAGCAGCAACGCCAGCAGCGCGGCCGCGCCTTTTTTCCTGTTCATGATAGCTCCTTTCACACAGGGAGGGGGGAACGCTAGGCGGCTCCGCCCCCTAGAACCCCGCCGGGGGACCAGTCCCCCGGAGCCCTTTCTTTGCCTCACGGCAAGGGTTAGGATAAATAGAATAGGCTTTCCGCCTGCGGCGGAATCAAAAACGGCGGAGGTTCATTCCGGCACAGAGGGCCCTAGCGTTCCCCTTTCCGCCGGTACAGCTTTCGCTCCAGCGACCACAACCTTTCGGAAAACCCGCCGGGCTTCACCCGCGCCAGCGCGGCGTTCATCTCAAAGATGCGGGCGTCCACCATATCCAAATGGCTGAGCACCTCCGCCTCCGGAAACATTGGCGGGCGTGGGCTTCCATACTCCGGCACCCCGTGATGCGAGAGGATCATATGCTCGAGCATGAGTAGCGTCTCTTCGTTACAGCCCATCTCACGGCCCGCGGCGTCGATGCGCGACACGCCGCGCACAATGTGGCCGATGAGCATGCCGTCCACGGTATAGTCGGACACGGTGCCAAGCTCCGTGGCGTCCAGTTCGCCAATTTTGGCCATATCGTGCAAAATTACGCCCGCTACCAATAAATCACGATCGAGAGACGGATATTCATCCGCAAAATGTTTCGCCATGCGCAGCATTGTGACGACATGGTGCAAAAGACCGCCGCGCTCGGCATGGTGCAGCTTGGCCGCGGCGGGGAAATACAGGAGCACATCGCCCGCGTCGTCCAGCAGCCTTCTTGTAAGGCCGCGCAGGCTGCTGTCGCCCATGGCGTCCACCGCGGCGCGCACCTCCGCGAGCATGGCGGCCGGGCTCTCGGGCGCGCAGGATACCAGGGCGTCGATCGGCACATTGTCCGCCTCGCCGGCGGCGCGCAGCCGCTCCACGCGAATCTGCAGGCGGCCGTTATACTCATGGATCTGCCCGCGCACGCGCACGACGCTTCCCGCCGGGGGCGGCGCGAGCGCGCCATCCCACAGCTTGGCGTTGATCTCGCCCGTCTTATCGCCCAGGGTCATGTCCAGATAGCGCGAACCGTTCGAAGCGGCGCGCTGCTCCGCGCTGCGCACGAGCAAAAAACCGTCATAGCGGGTATCCTTGATGAAATCCGAGACCGGCTGTATCTCCATGGAAACACCTCTTGATCGTAAACTCACACATGCTTGGATAGCGTGTTTGATAGCCTGCTTATTGTAGCGAAAAGCCGCGCGGGATGCAAGCAAAATAATTTGTTGAAAAATAATTTGTTGACGAACTCCGGCGGAAATGACATACTTCCTACATCAATAGGCGTGAACGTTAGGAGGTGCCCCATGAGCCGTGCGCTTGTCCAAATCATCAATGAAAAAACGACGGTCCTATTCCATAATGTAGAAACGATGCTGCAAACCTGTGATCTTTTGTACATCCTCTGCGATATGCCCATATGGAAGCACGCGTATCACATGCTTCATTCCTGCGACCGTTGGTTTATCAACCCAGAACACTACACTGAGCCGGCTTTCCATGAGCCCGATCTCAATTCCTTGGACGTGCCCAGCGAAAAAGCGCTTTCCCGCGAGTTGCTGCTTGATTATTTGGCATCCATAAAGGCAAAGGTCATGCAATATCTGGAGGATCTAACCGATGAACGTTTGGCGGAAAACCCGGAAGATTGCCCGCACAGCCGCCTTGCGTTGATCCTCGGCCAGTATCGGCATGTATATGCTCACTTGGGGAATATCAACGCGACAACCATCATCCAAACCGGCAGATGGCCGCGCGTCGTTGGCCTGGAGGGGGATTTGAGCAAAGGGTTGTATGAATGAACAAGACAAATGCCTGCTGGCAAATCCCCGAAAAAAGCAGATATCCCCCTTCCCCCTACCCGTCCATATGCTTCTGTGTCCGCGCCGCGGCCAGCAGCAGTACCGATGCGGCGCCCGCCTTCTTCAGCGCGCTCGCACAGGTAACGGCCGTCGCGCCCGTGCTCATCACGTCGTCCACCAGGATCAGACTTTGCCCTTTCACCGCCGCGCGAACCACGAACGCGCCCTTGACGTTCTCGCTTCGCTCCTCATGCGTCAGCCGCGTCTGCGTCTTTGTAGGCCGTACCCTGTCAAGCGCGTCGAGCAGCGGAAGGCCTATGGCCGGCGACAGCGCTTGGCACAGGATCCTCGCCTGGTTGAAACCCCGCTGCCTTTCCCTGCGCCAGTACAAGGGCACAGGCACAAGCGCGTCATATCGCTCCGGCGGCAGCACGGTCTTCATGCCCATGGCAAGAGCCTTCGCCGCAGGCTCGACATTCGTGTATTTCAGCGCCCGTACGAGCAGGCGCGCCGTCCCTTCATAATGGTACGCGCTAACGCGGCCATCCAGATCGTCCGGCGGAAACGCCCAGCACGCCTGGCACATCATCGCCCAGCCCGGCGCGCCGCAGCGCGGGCAAAACGGCGGCTCTAAGGGTATGAGCTTCTCCGCACACGCCCGGCAGAGATGACGCGCCGGGTCGTCTACGCGGAGCGCCCCGCAGGCGACGCACACAGCATTGTCCGGGTAGAGCAGGCGCGCTATTTTATTATAGTAATTTAACAATTGACGCACCATAAAATTTTATATAGAATGTAACCATTGGCATAACCCTGAAAAACGGCGCGCGATGTTCGCGTTGCGCACCATCTGCCGTACCGCGGCATCCCGCCCTACCAGCACCACCATACGGCGCGCGCGCGTAACGGCGGTGTAGAACAGGTTGCGCGTAAGCAGCATCGGCGGGCCGCCCACAGCCGGGATCACCACGGCGGGAAACTCACTGCCCTGGCTCTTATGCACGGAGACGCAGTACGAAAGCTCCAGATCTTCCAGCTGCGCGTCCTCATAGGTGGCCTCGCGCTCGTCGTCAAAGCGCACGGTCAGCGTCCGCTCCTCATTGTCGATGGACAGCACCTGTCCCATATCCCCGTTGAAGACGCCCTCCCCCTCCTCGTCCAGCCCGGCAACGGGTTTTCGCCAGGCCATTTGGTAGTCGTTGCGGGTCTGCATGACCTTGTCGCCCACGCGGAACACCGTATCCCCCCACGCGCGCTCCGGCACGCCCTCGCGGCGCGGGTTGAAGCGCTCCTGCAGCAGCCGGTTCAAGGCCCAGACGCCGCATTCCCCTTTTTTCATCGGGGACAGCACCTGAATATCCCGGAGCGGGTCCACCTTCAGATACGGCGGCAGGCGCACGGTGACAAGCTCCGCGATGACCTCCGCCGCGGCGGCGCCCGTGTCGCAGCGCTCCAGAAAGAAATCGCTCCCCTTGCTGTTGAGATAGGGCATCTCACCCTGGTTGATCCTGTGCGCGTTGACCACGATCATGCTCTGGCTGTCCTGCCGGTAAATCTCCGAGAGCCGGACCACGGGCAGCGCGTCGCTCTTTAGAATGTCGCCCAGCACGTTCCCAGCGCCCACGGAGGGGAGCTGGTCGGCGTCTCCCACCATGATCAGGCGCGTGCCCGGCAGCAGCGCGCGCAGAAACCCGCGCATCAAAAACACATCGACCATGGACATCTCGTCCACGATCAGCACATCCGCCTCAATCGGGCTGTCCGCGTTTCTCGCGAACACGCCGTTCTCCCCGCCATACTCCAACAAACGGTGCAGCGTTTTCGCCTCGCGCCCCGTGGCCTCGCTCATGCGCTTTGCCGCGCGGCCCGTGGGCGCGGCCAGGAGAACGTCCGCATCCGCGTCCAGCAGCGCCAGGATACAGCGGATGATCGTCGTCTTGCCCGTGCCCGGGCCTCCGGTGATCACGGTCACGCCCTCCGTTACCGCCGCGCGGGCGGCGCGAACCTGATCCCCGTTGAGGGTGATGTCCGTTTTTGCCTGCCAGAGCGCGATTTCCCGATCCAGCTTCGGGTCCGGATGGTACGGCAAAGCGGCGTGCAGTTCCAGCAGGCGCTTCGCGGTTTCCAGTTCCGCCTTGTAGGCGCTCGGCAGGTACACGGCGACATGCTCGTCCATTTCCCGGGCAATTAGGCCCTGGTCCATGAGCAGGGCCTGGACGGCGTTTTGCGCCAAATCGTCCTCCACGCCCAGCAGCCGCGCCGTCTCCCCGATGAGCGCGTCCCACGGCAGATACGTATGCCCGCCGGACGCGGACGCCTCCCCCAGCACATAACAAACGCCGGCCCGAAGCCGCCCCGGCGCGTCCGGCGCGATGCCAAGCGAGGCCGCGATCCTGTCGGCCGTCTTAAACCCCACGCCCTCGATGTCCTCCACCAGCCGGTACGGGTTTTCGCGCACCACGGCCTGCGAGCGCTCGCCATAGCGCTTGTAGATCTTCATCGACAGGGACGGCGTGATGCCGTATGCCTGCAAAAACACCATGGCCTCGCGCATTTGATACTGCTCCATGAACGACTCGGAGATCATGCGCGCCTTTTTGACGCCAATGCCGCTGACCTCGCATAGGCGCTCCGGCGCGTATTGGATCACATCCAGCGAATTCTCGCCAAAGTGCGCGATGATTTCCTTGGCCGTGGACGGGCCGATCCCTTTGATGAGCCCTGAGCCAAGGTAGCGCTCCATGCCGCGCGCCGTCGTGGGCCGGACGATCTCGCACATCGAAACCTTGATCTGTTTGCCATACTGCGCGTGCTCCATCCAATCGCCTGACAACACCACGCGCTCGCCGCTGGCCAGATCCGGCATCACGCCAACGGCCGCGACGCGCCTGCCGTCGTCCAGGCGCACCTGCAGCACCGTAAAGCCATTTTCCTCGTTGCGGAACGAGATATCCGTGACCAAAGCCTCAATTTTTTCCATAGGGGTATTGTACTATATCCCGGCCAGGGCGCGCAAATCCTCTTTGCGGCCCGTCTCTTCCCAGGGCAGCTTGAGATCGTCGCGGCCAAAGTGGCCGTAGGCGGCCGTCTGCCGGTAGATGGGCCGGAGCAGGTTCAGCTCGCGGATGATCGCGCGGGGCCTGAGGTCAA
>WRGP01000124.1 GCA_009787135.1 Bacillota bacterium
GATAAAGGTGTTGAAATCACCGGTCATATCCAGCACGTTCTTGGCGAACTGCTGGCCCGCCAGATGCCCGGCCGCGCGCAGCAGCGCGTTAGCGGTCTCCTCGTCATATTCCCTGGTGAGAATATCTTTCAGCGTGTACTGGAAGAGGCGGTATACCAGAACCGGCATCTCCAAACCAAGGTTCTCGCGTCCGGTAGCAATGTCGCCCAAATTTCCCCAAGAAAAGTTTGACGGCTTGTTTTTGTACCGCATCATGTATCCTCCTTGATCGCTTTTGCGTTTTGAGGCAATCGCTTTTAGGGTATAGTTTTAAGCAAACTTTTCCCCGTCATCGCTTGAGGCTTCGCAATGCCCGCCATCTCAAGGAGCGTCGGCGCGATATCCGCCAGCCTTCCGCCCTCGCGCAAGCTCACGTTCCTGAGGCCTTCATCACACAGGATGACGGGCACGGGATTGGTCGTATGGGCGGTAAACGGGCCGCCATCCAAGGGGTCGACCATCTGCTCGGCGTTTCCGTGATCCGCCGTGACGATGCAGCGCCCCCCGCTTGCAAGAACAGCCTCCACCACCCTGCCCACACAGACGTCCACCGCCCGAACCGCTTTGATCGCCGCGGGGATCACGCCCGTATGGCCGACCATGTCGCAGTTGGCGAAGTTGAGAATCATAAAATCATATGTGCCGGACTCAATGCGCCCAATCGCTTCATCCGTGATTTCATACGCGCTCATCTCGGGCTTGAGGTCAAACGTGGCGACCTTGGAGGAGGGAATCAGCACCCGATCCTCTTTTTCATTGGGCGCCTCCACACCGCCGTTAAAAAAGAAAGTGACGTGCGCGTATTTCTGCGTTTCCGCGATGCGCAGCTGCGTCAGGCCCAAAGCGCTGACGTACTCGCCCAAGGTGTCCCGAAGCGTAGACGGCTTATTCACCACCCGAAGGCCCGTAAATGTCTCGTCATACTGCGTCATTGTCACGTATTGCAACGGAAAAAAGCCCGGCGCGCGGGGGAAACCCGTGAAATCCTGTTGAATGAACGCGCGGGTCAACTGGCGCGCGCGGTCCGGCCGAAAGTTATAAAAAATAACGCTGTCATGGGGTTTTACGCACGCCACGGGCAGCCCGCCCTTGCAAACGACGGCAGGCTGCACGAACTCGTCCGTTTCTCCCTTGGCATAGGATTGCTCCACGGCCTGGCCTGCGCTTTCCGCGCTCAAGCCCACGCCGCTCACCATCGCGTCATACGCGCGCTGTACGCGGTCCCACAGATTGTCGCGGTCCATGGCCCAATAGCGGCCCATGACCGTGGCAATCTCGCCCACGCCGATCTGAGCCAGTTTCTCTTCCAGCTCCCGCACAAACCCAAGGCCGCTGGAGGGCGGCACATCGCGCCCGTCCAGAAAGCAGTGGACGTACACACGCCTCAGCCCTCGCATCTTGGCCATCTCAAGCAGCGCGTACAGGTGCGTGTTATGGCTGTGCACGCCGCCGTCGGAAAGAAGGCCCAGCAAATGCAGGCCGGCCCCGTTCGCCTTTGCGGCGTCCATAGCCCAAATCAGCTCTTCTTTTTGAAAAAATACGCCGTCCTGTATGTCCTTTGTAATCTGCGTCAGCTCCTGGTACACGACGCGGCCCGCGCCCAGGTTTAGATGACCAACCTCGCTGTTGCCCATCTGCCCTTCCGGCAAGCCCACATCCATGCCGCTGGCCTTGATGGTCGTATGGGGAAAACGCGCCGCGAGCGCGTCGAGCTTTGGCGTCCCCGCCTCCAAAATAGCGTTGCGGTTTACATTGCCCGCCACGCCAAATCCATCCATGATGATGAGCGCCGTCATTGTCTTTTTCATTGCAATTCCTTTTTCACCGGTCAAGTGTCAGAGGAGACGCCAAGGGGCTCTGATCCGCATTTCGGCGTTACCGCACGCCGGGGCTTGTTCTGTGCCGAAATGCGGATCAGAACTCCCCGGCGTTCCCTCACAACGTTTCTCTTAGTGCCCCGCATCAAAGCGCACGACCTTGGCGAAATCCTCAGCCGTGAGGCTCGCGCCGCCGATGAGGCCGCCGTCGATCTCCGGCTGGCTCATGAGGCCGCGCGCGTTTTTAGGATTCATGCTGCCGCCATACTGAATGCGCACACCATCCGCCGCCTCCGGCCCGAACATAGCCCGAACCGCGCCGCGGATTACGGCGATGGTCTCATTCGCCTGCTCGTCCGTTGCCGTCAGGCCCGTGCCAATGGCCCAAACCGGCTCATAGGCAATGACGACGCCCGCCACCTGTCCGGGCGTCAGGCCTGTAAGCGCTGTTTGGGTCTGGTATGTCACCAAGGTATCCGTATACCCCGCCTCGCGCTGGGCCCTGCGTTCGCCCACGCAGATGATGGGGGTCAGGCCCGCCCGCACGGCAGCAAGCGTTTTCGCGTTGACCGTTTCATCCGTCTCGGCGAAATACTGCCGCCGCTCGCTATGGCCTACGATCACGTATTCCACGCCCGCGGCCCTGAGCATGGGGGCTGATACCTCCCCCGTGTAAGCGCCGCTTTCTTCCCAATGCATGTTCTGCGCGCCCAAGTGAATGTTCGTGGCCCGGACAGCCTCACGGGCGGCGGCGACATCCAACGCCGGCACGCAAACGACCACGTCGCAAATGGCGTCCTTTACCAGAGGGATGAGCGCGTCAAGCAAGGCCGCGGCCTCCTCCGGCGTCTTGTTCATCTTCCAATTTCCAGCGATAATCGGTGTACGCATAATATCCCCTTCATGAGGTGGGCAAGCCGCCCGCGGCCCAGCCACCCTATTTATTCCTTATCGTTCAAGGCGGCCACGCCCGGCAGCTCAATGCCCTCCAGAAACTCCAGCGAGGCGCCGCCGCCGGTGGAGATATGCGTAACCTTGTCCCCAAAGCCCATCTTCTGCACGGCCGCGGCGCTGTCGCCGCCGCCGATGATCGTAACGCCTTGGCACTCGGCGCACGCCTGCGCGATGGCGCGCGTGCCCTCCGCGAAATTCTCGAACTCAAACACGCCCATCGGCCCGTTCCAGACGACTGTCCCGGCGGCCTTGATCTCCTCCGCGAACATCTCACGCGTGCGCGGACCAATATCCATGCCCATCGCGTCCGCCGGGATGCTCATGGACTCCACCGTGGCGCGCTCGGTATCATTGGAAAACTCCTTGCCGACCACGTTATCCACGGGCAGCAAAAGCCGCACGCCCTTGCGCTCAGCCTTTTCAAGCATTTCTTTGGCCAGGCCGACCTTATCCTCCTCGCAGAGGGACTTGCCGATTTCGCCGCCAAGCGCTTTAAAGAACGTATAGGCCATGCCGCCACCGATGAGCAGCACGTTCACCTTCTCCAGCAGGTTATTGATCACGCCGATCTTGTCGGATACCTTCGCGCCGCCCAAAATCGCCACGAACGGGCGGTCCGGGTTCTCCAGCGCTTTGCCCATAACAGAGAGCTCCTTGCCGATGAGATACCCCGCCACGGCGGGCAGATACCGCGCAACGCCCTCCGTGGAGGCATGCGCGCGATGCGCGGAGCCAAACGCGTCGTTCACATAAATGTCGGCCAGCGCCGCCATCTTCTTCGCCAGCTCCGGATCGTTCTTTGTTTCCGCCTTTTCAAAGCGGACATTTTCCAGCAGCATCACGCCGCCATCCTTCAACCCGGCGGCCAGCGCCTGAGCGGACTCGCCAACAACGTCCTTGGCCAACGGCACGTCCACGCCCAGAACTTCCGCAAGGCGCTCCGCGACCGGGCGCAGGGAGAACCTGGGATCAAATTCTCCTTTGGGACGGCCCAGGTGTGAGCAGAGAATGACGCGGCCGCCCTGCTTCATAAGGTAGACAATGGTCGGCAGCGCCGCCTGAATGCGGTTGTCATTGGTAATGCGCTGGTTCTCGTCGAGCGGCACGTTAAAATCACAGCGAACCAAAACCCTTTTGCCCTTGACCGCAATGTCCTCAATGGTCTTTTTGTTCATGAAAAACGCTCCTTGCAAATGAATTTAATTTTTACATAGGATTAGTATATCACGGCTGATTATATCTGTCGAGGTAATTTGTGGCTTTTTGCGATTTGAAGAAATATTACGTCAAGCTGCACGGGAGAGGAAAAAACCAAATGGCTATCGCGCCAGCGAATCGTTGGCACGACAGCCATTTTTTGATTTAAAATTCTACCTCCTGATCGCGGCTGGCCTTGATCAACTCCACGCTCCGCTGGCGCACGCGGTAGATCTTGTCGCAAACCGTGAACACGGACGGGCGGTGCGTGGTCAGCACGCACGTCTTGCACACGCCGCTGGAGAAAATATTGTCGAGCACCTCTTTTTCCGTATAGATATCCAAGGCGCTCGTCGCCTCGTCCAGCAGCAGGATCGGCGCGCCGCGCAGCAGCGCGCGGGCAATGGCCAGGCGCTGCGCCTGCCCTTCGGAAACGCCGACGCCGCGCTCGCCGATGGGCGTATCCAGGCCCATGGGCAGCGACTGCACGAATTTCCATATGCACGCCTGCTCCAGCGCGCGAATGATCTGCGCCTCGTCTGCCTCCGGGTCGCCCATCTCCATGTTCTCGCGGATGGTGCCGGAGAACAGCGTATTCCCCTGCGGCACATAGGAAAAAAACTCGCGCGTCTCCACGGACAGGTTCAGCGCTTCCCCCCTGCCCGTCACCAGATAGGCGCGGCCCTTGTCCGGCGTTAAAAGGCCCAGCGCCAGCCGAATCAGCGTCGTCTTGCCCTCGCCGGACGGGCCGACGAACGCGACCGTCTCGCCGGGGTTTACGGTGATATCCACATCATGCAGGACGACCAGCCCTTTTTCATAAGCAAACTCAAGGTTGTCCACCCGCAGGCCCATGCCGTCCCGCTCGGCCTTTTGGGCAAATTCCCTTACCGTGTCCGGCACCTGCGACCGGTCGCGGGGCAATTCATAGATGGTCATGACACGCTCGGCGCTGGCGGAAATTTCGATGGAATTCATGATAAAGCCCATGATGCTGTTAACCGGCCCGGAGACCATGCTGCCCAGCATGCCAAAGGCTGCCAGCTTACCAAATGTGGTATAGCCATCGATGAGCCGCACACCGAAATAGACATATATCCCTATTCTTATCACACGGCCCAGCATGCCCATAATTGCCCCTGTCACGATTCCATACTTTTTTTGTTCCACGATCAGGCCGAATAATTCTTCATGGATCGCACGATACCGGCGAATGAACTGGGCCACGAGCATGAAGGATTTAATGACCATGATGTTGGCCATGGACTCGTACAGAAAGCTCGAGTTTTTCGCGCTCAGTTCCAGCGACCGCTTCGCATAGTCGTGCCTGCGCCGACCCGTGAGCTTGATTCCAAACATGGACAGCGGCACGCCCACAAAGGCGATGATACATAGCGTCCAATCGTAATATATCAACATAGCGAACGCCGCCACGAACTGTATGGCCTGCACGATCATTCCCGGTACCGTTTGCATGGCAAAACCCGAAACCGTTTCCGCGTCGCTGGACACTCGCTGCACCAGATCGCCCGCATGGTACTGGGTCAGCGACAGCCAGTCACTTTCCAAAATCGTTGCGTATATCTTTCGTTTAATGCCCAGCGCCAGGTCCATGGACAGGCGCAGGGTGAAAAATTCCATAAAAAGCGAATACAGATAGGTAACGATCTTGTAAACAAGGTATCCAAGCAGAATCCAGACGATGCTGACCGGCAGAATGCTAATGGCCAGCTCATAAATTCTCATGATCTTATCCCCAAAGGGCGCGTATCGCATTTCCAAAGCCGTGCGCTCAACGAACGCGATAATCTCCTGAGTCTGCGGCATGATCTTATCAATCGCCCATTGATACAAACGCGCATACGCAATGCCCAGGAAGACAAAGAAGATGCTAAACCCCGTCAAAACCCCAATCCGGCCCCGAAACCCCTTGCTGAAGCCGTTCATCCACTTGAGCTGCTGCCAGATCCGCTTCCAATTGATCTCCTCCACCGTATCGCGCTGGAAGCCTACGATCTGGTTCATAAACCTTCTTAGCATGTGTAATCCTCCGTCATTTTTTTCCCACAAGGCGCTTCACCGCCCGCCAGGCGGCAAACAGCGGCCACCGCACCCGGCGGGTAACGCCCCAGCACCTGACGAGCAGGCGGTACCCCCGCGCCTTCGCGTCGATGATCCTGCCGTTTCTTACAATCGCCACGGCGATTGCCAGCACGTTTTCACGCGCCAGCGGGCCTTCCACCCAGTTCTGGCCGTCGCCGTTCATATAGGGGCCGCCCTGCCCCACGCGGACGACGCGGTGCAGCGCATAGCCGCTCGCGGAGCGCTCGCTGCCGAACAGCAGAATATCCCCGCGCTTTGGCGGCCAATCCCGCACGGGCTCCAGCACCGCGGCG
>WRGP01000125.1 GCA_009787135.1 Bacillota bacterium
ACCTATGGGACAGATCCACCGCTTCGTTGACTGCCACGGCGTCCGGCACATCGTCGCGATAGAGGATCTCATACGCCGCCAGCCGTAAAATGGCCAAATCCACGCGCGCCAGCCGCTGCAGCGACCAGTTTTTGAGATGCCCGGCGATTGCCGCGTCCAGCGCTTCCTCTTTTTCCTTCACGCCCGCGAGCACGCTCTCCATGTATTTTTCATCATCCTCAGACGCAGAAAAGCCGAGCAGGCCCGACAGCGTTTCCTGACCGCCCGCGCCCCCCAGCATTTTCTCATAGATCAACTGCATAGCCGCCACGCGCGCTTCGCCACGCGCCATAGGCATCACTCCGTTTCGCGCCCTCTGTATTTATCTTTTTTCAAACCTATCCATCAGCGAACCCAAGAACGCCTTCTTATCCTTTACGCCGCCGATGAACGCGCCTACGGCCACCAGCGCCGTCACGAGCAGGGTGCGCCACACGCCCGCCCAAAGCAAAAGCAGCGCGACCAGCACGCCGACAAAGGCGCAAGCGATCGCGCATTGCGGAGTCCCCTTTGTAAATATTTTTTGAAAAAAGCCGTTTCCATCACGCATCGCGCGGCGCCTCCTCCGTATCAAGCGACATCTCTTCCCCGCCGGCTTCGTCTTGGAGATCATCAAGCCCTTCGAGCTCTTCCCTTCCTCCAAGCTGCTCCAGCACTTCTTTCCTCTCTTCCGCTTCCGGGAAGGGGGAGGAGCGCTCGTCCCCGGGGGGCGGCTCAGGCACGGGCTTGTCCTCCGGCAAGGCGTCCGCCCACTGCCGCGCGGGCTCGGAGGTATGGACATAGAAAGATTCCTCGGGCGGCGCGAATGGTTCCGGCCCCGTGCCCAAGGGCACGCGCTCCAGTTCCGCGCCATTTTGTTTTTCGCCCTTTGGCGGAAGCAGTGTAACGTCGTCCTGCTTTACATCCTTCGTCGATACGATGATCACCGTCACGCTCTCGACCTTCACGCCCGCGCACTCTTCCACATACCGCTTAATCTGCGCGCGCACCTTGTCAATCAGCTCAGGAATGCGCACGTTTGCCTGAATCGATGCCCGAAGCGTGATGCGCATGGCGTTCTCCTGGCCGGTGATGCGCACATGCGCGCTGAGGATCTGCGGCCAGGCGCCGATCACCTTGTGCACCAGATGATCCAGCGCCTGGACGGAGATATGTACATCGCCCGCCTCTTGGTTCTGCAGGGTATAGTACCGCCCGCTGATATCACCTTCCCCTATAAACGGGCGAACCATCAGCCAGGCGCCCCACGCGAGGAGCAGCAGCCCTGCCAGCACAAGGATGGACGTCCACTGCCAGCTATTGCCCGGCCAAACATCAAAGCCGAACGAATCCGGCCTCACCACGCCCACGCCCACGAGCGTCGTGAGCACGCCCAGGCACGCCATCAAAAGGCCGCTCAACGCGATCAAAACACGGTCATACCAACGCAGGTTCATACCGTCACCCCTCCTCCGTCTCATCCCAAACCATTTCCGCCTTGTCCGCGGCCGCTTGTGCCGTGTCAGCCGCCCCGGGATCAAACCCGTCGTCCATACTGCCGGCGCGCTCCGCCCGCACCCGCTTTGCGGGGCCGCGCCCGCGCGCTTCTTCCGGTTCCGCGTCCGCCTGCGTGGCCTTGACGTACCCCTGCGCCATCTCCTGGGTCTCTTTCTCAAAACTCACGGCCATGACATGTACGTCCACCTTGAGCACTTTCAGGCCCGTCATGGTTTCAATCGCCTTGCGGACGCTCTCCTGCACCTCAACGCAGACCTTCTGGATGGGTTTGCCGTATTCCACGGTCAGCATCACATCCACGGACGCCTCCTCCGTACCCACCTCCACCTTCACACCCCGCGTAACGGGCTTTGGCCGGCCGAACAGGTCCGCGATGGACCCCGTGTTGGACGTGCCCGCCACGCCTTCCACCTCGTTGGCCGCCATGCCGGCAATGATCGCGATGACCTCATTGGCGTACGTGATATTGCCAACGTCACGGGGTTCCTCCACGTGAATCGGCAGGTTTTCGTTCATGCCCATCTTTAAACACCTCGCGCTGGGAGTATGCTCTATGCCGTAGAGCGTTAGGTTCATTATACCAGCATTCTCCAAATAATACAATAACGCGGAATTCCCCCGGGAATTCCCGCGGGGCCGCGGCCCCTTGGGGGCAACCCGGCGCCCCATACCAATTCCTGATAGATTGAACCAATCTATCAGGAATTGGTATAAAGCTCCGCCGCTGAACGGGCAGAAAATCCGCAAAGGTTTTCCGCCTCTCGCCTTCCCCTCAAATCCGCAGATTTTCCGGGAATGACATCCCCCGTTCCGCTTTCCGCCCGCGCGCCACGCGGGCGCCTATTGCGCGGGAATAATCCGTATGTTGGCCGCCGGTTCAAAAGACTCGGACATGGCGATGTCCAGAATTTGCGCGGCCTGCTGCTGCGTGAGCTGCGGGCCGCGGACAATGATGCTGACCGATCCTTTGCGCACCGTGCATAGCGCGTCCGCAAATCCCCGCGCCGCAAGCAGCGTCTCAATGGCTGTTTCCACCTCCATGGACCTTGCCAGCTCGGCCTTCTGGCGTAGCGCCTCCTGCACCGTATCCGCGCTCGCCGCGGCATTGAGGATCACCTCATTGAGCAGCGATGCGGCGGCGGCCCTTGTATGGGTCAACGCCAGACGATACTCGTCAAAACTGGACGCGGCCTTGGCGAGCGTCGACCGCTCTTGCGGAACGGGATCTATCTGAGAAACCTGCGTCTCCGCCAGCCTCGCGTTCGGCATGGGCGTGGCTTGTGCCAGCTCCGCGGCGATGTCCGAATCGACCCGCTCCATAGGCAGGTTCACCGACGCCACGCGTATGCCATTCCCCCCAAAGTAGGACGCGGCGAGCATGAGGGCGATGAGCGCCAACACGGCAAGGCTTTGCGGGCTTCGCCATTTCTCTCGTAGCCTTGGCAGTTTTTTCATTAATTATACCTCCTTTTACAAGTCCGTCCCCCTTGCGTAAAAATCCGTACATTTTCACGGGCTTTCCATTTTGAATATTTCCACCGCGTCCGCGTCCAGCCGGAGCAGCGTCTGCACGGCGCGCGCCAGTTCCAGCCGCACCTGTAAATTGCCCGCCCCTTCCGCCACGACGACCACACCGATGGGCTCCCCTTCCGCCTGCGCCTGGCCGGGCGAGTCCAGCCAGCTTCCCGTATGCACCGCCGGCTGGCTATAGTAGATGACGACTTCCACCCTGCCCGCGCCTTCCATGCTCGACAGCACACGGCCAAGCCTGTCCTCCAGCGTGCCCGCCGCCGCGCTGTCCGCCGCTTTAGGGCTGCCGCTCCCACCGCCAAGAAGCTCGGCGCCCGGGGTGAGCAGCAGGCTGCCCGCAAGCCCTAAAACGATGAGAAGGATCGCCCACTCCGCGCCCTTGACGCGCTTTACCCTGTCCTTGACGCCACCCAAAATGCTCATCTGACGACCTCCGCAAGCCAGCCCAGCAGCGGAGATACCATCACCCACATCGTCATCAGGCCGCCCACCAGGCGCGCGTAGCGGCGCATGGCGCCGTCCGGCAGCAGCATGTCGCAAATCGAGAGGAGCATCACCAGCACGGCCAGCCGTTTGAGCAGCGTTATCAGCGCCTGTGCCATATCGTTACCTCATCATCACCGTCATATTGCCGATCACCAGGAGCTGCGTGACCACCAGAAAAAACATCGCCGCGATGCTCAGCTGCGTCGTCGCCAGCATGACGAGCGCGTCCGAGGCGCTTCCCATACAGCGTGTCACGCGCGAGTCCGCCACCGGCTCCAGCACGGCCGCCACCAGGCGGAGCGCCAGCACCGTGGACAGCACGCGCAGCAGCGGCGTGGCGAGGTAACCCGCCAGCAACACAACGCCCGTAACGCCCAGCGCGTTTTTGACCAGCAGTGAACAGCCCACCAGCGTGTCCATCGTGTCGGCGAACATTCCGCCCACGACCGGCACGAAGTTGTCAATCGCGTACTTGGCCGTGCGGAGGGTCACGCCGTCCATCGCGGCCGCGCCAAACCCCTGCACCGCCATCACGCCGATGAACACCGTAAAGCAGATGCCCAGCGTCCAGCTCGAAGCTGTCTTCACCAGCGACGACAGCCGCGAGAGGGAAAAGTTTTCGCTGACGTTATCCAGCACGGCCAGCACCGCGTACGCCAGCGCCAGCGAAAAGCTGATGTTCCGCACCAGCGTGGTCATGGTGCCGCTGGCCGCCACCACCGCCGGCTGGAAAAACGCCGCGGACGACGTGCCGCCCACGGCCACCAGAAGCGTGAGCAGCATGGGAAAGAGCGCCTGCATGCCCAGCGCCATGCCATCCACGGCTCCCCGCGATACCTGAACCTGCGTCACGCATTCCTGTGTCACGATGGTGGCCACCCACAGATAGCACGCCCAATGGCTGATCTCCGCCACCGCCTCCGCCGCGAACGCCTCGCGCAGCTTGGCGAGCAACCCGCACAGCAGCGCCGGGGCGAGCAGCCTGAGCATGAGCCCCCGCCGGTCCAGAATCTGCTCCCGGATCATGGCAAGCAGCGCTTGAAGCGTCTCATCCGCGCTTAGAACCGTCTCGCCGGCCAGGATGCGGCCGAGCAGCGCCTTGACATCCACGCGCCGCCCGCGCGAGAGCTCATCCACCGTCCGCTGCCAGCCCTCCAGGGGAAGCTCCTCGGCGACGGTCCATACCGTAGGCCCCTCCTGCGCCAGCGCGGCGAAGGCGCTCAGGCAGCATACGGCAAGTATGGCTAGCAGCACCGCTTTCTTCATGACGGCAAGATCCCAAGCACCAGCTCGATCAGCTCCATGGCCACGGGCATGGCCATCACCAGCACGATCAGCTTGCCGCCCAGCTCGATCTTGGCGGCAATGCCTCCCTCCCCCGCGTCACGGCAAAGCTGCGTCCCCAACTCGCACAGCGACGCCACGCCAATGACGCGCAGGAGCAGCGGCAGGATAGCGCTTGGCAGCTCCGCCCGCGCCGCCAGGCTCGACATGGCCGCGATCACTTCGCCCAGCCTGCCCATCACCGCTATGAGCATGCACAGCCCGGCCGCCAGCGAGACGACCAGCGCCATCTCCGGCCTGTCTCTTCTCAGGGTCATGGCCAGCAGCGCGGACGCCACGCCAAAGCCGACGATCTGAAGGGATTCCATCAGAGGCTAAAGATGCTGCGCACGCTCTGGAAGAGCTGCGAGATCAGCCCCACCACCATGAGCAGCACCACGACGAGCCCCGCCAGCGTCGTCAGCATGGCCATGTCCTCACGCCCTGTCCGCGTGAGCACCTGCCCCAGGACGGATACCAGCACGCCGATGCCCGCGATGCGGAAGATCAGATCTACGTTCACGACTCCACCTCCTGTCGCAATTAAAGTAAGAAGAGGAACACCGCCGCGCCGCCGATAATACCCAGCGTGGTGGCCAGCCGCCGGTCCTTCCCTTCCTTATCCGCCGCCGCTACGATTTGTGCGTCCAGGGCGGCGCGGACGGATTGGAGCAGGCCATGCTGCGACTGGCTGTCGCCCGCGCCAAGCCCTCGCCATAAGGGAGACAGCGCGGCGAGATCCGCCGGGGTCAGCTCAGGCATGGGCATATCCCCCATCGCTTCGCCGAGCGAGAGCATCGGGTTTGAACTCATTTGGCGGGCGACATCCCCAAGCCGGCAGAATACCTCATGATTTTCCTCGCCCTCCAGCGCCCTTTGCAATAGCTCCTCCAGTGTATGCGTCCGATATGCCAGCCCTGCTTCCATCTTGGCCAGCACGCGCGCCCACGCGCGCAGGGCGCGCACACGCCGCGACAGCGAGAATGCCCATGCCATACCCATCCACACACAGCCCAGGCCGGCCAGCGCGGCAAACAGCGGGCTAGGCAAGGGATTCTCCCTCGGCGCCATACACGGCGCCGATATGCCCGATGCGGTCCAGCGCCGCGATCCGCGCGAACACCCGCGCTCCAAGCAGCGCGCTCAGCATCGGCCTCACCTCCAGATCATGATAATCCCGCCCATGCGCGGACGCGAGCACCGCCACGCCGCAGCGCGCCGCGTCCAGAACAGCCTCCGCATCGCCCGCGTGGCCGATCTCGTCCGTAACAATGACCCGCGGCGCCATCGCGCGGAGCACCAGCCGCATGCCCTCCGCCTTGGGGCATCCGTCCAGCACGTCCGTGTTCGGCCCCAGGTCCAGCGTCGGCACCCCGCCCACGCAAGCCGCCAGCTCTGAACGCTCGTCCACCATCGCGACAGCGTGCCCCCGCAGCGACAGGGCGCGGCCGGCGTCACGGAGCATGGTGGTCTTTCCAAGGCCGGGCGGCGAAACGATCAGCGCGCTCACCGGCTGCCCGCCGATAAGCAGCCACGGCA
>WRGP01000126.1 GCA_009787135.1 Bacillota bacterium
AAGCCATACCTCCATCTTCCGGCCGCGCGTCCATAGGCGGGCCAGCAGAGCCAGCGTCACAAGCAGGATCAAAAGCAGCACAGCCGGGGCGGCCGTCCAAACGATGGCCGCGCTGGACAGGGCAGCCAGCTTTTGAAGGATTTCCTGCACAGCCTCTGTCGCCATAAAGCCACCTCTCCTTGCGATATGCCAAAGTCTTCCGCCCGGCCGCTCGCCCGCCGGGCGGTCTCGCCTTCCGCCGCCCCGCCGGCCGCGCTTCGCGCCCCGCTTCGGCCGGGCGCCGTACATCCGGCATCGGCGGCTTTGCCGCCGAACGGACAGAAGATCCGCGGATTTTCCGGGAATGACGTTTTTTCCCTCCGCCCGAAGGGAACCGGGATTCCTTCGGGCGCCCTTACGCCATGCGCATCATGCGGTTTATCGCGGCGAGCATTTCCACGAAGCGGCCCGCGACGGTGTTTTTCAAAGGCAGCGGCTGGCCGGGCAGCATGGGCTCCGGGTTATGCCGGAGACACTGCGTCCAGATGCTGTGGTAATAGGCCTCGACGTTGTAGCGATCCTCCCCCGTGGGGCGCGGGAAAAGGGAGGCGAGGAAGTCGCGCAGCGCATCGTCGTCCGCGAACACATATCGAAGCGTGGTGAAGCTGTCCGTCACCAGGCCGCGGTATTCGTCTGTCAGGGTTTGCAGGGTGGTACCGTCCGCGTCGCGCTCATACGCGCTCGTGGCGGGCCAGCCGCCCTGCTTGAAAGCAGTGTCCGGTAGCGCGGCGCGCTGGGACAGGAACGCTTCCGGCGCGAGCGCCAGGCCGCGCGCTGTTTCCTGCTTGGGCATGAACGGCTCGATGATCGTGGCCGCAAACCCTTCCACGCCGCACCCGGCCACAAACGCGCGGTGCAGCTTTTCCATCTCCTCCTGGTAGCGGGCCTCGTTGCGGCGCTCCTGCGGCACGAAATCCACCGTGCCGTCCGTCCGCGGCTTTTGCAGCATTTCCACGTCGTTGTAGAGCAGCTTCATCATCTTGGCGCCGTTACCCAGCACCGCGACAGGGAGCGGCGTACCGGAAAGGCCGACCTTGGCGCCTTGCAGAATGCTCTCGCGCGCCATGCGGCCGCCGAAGTAGAAGATCATGTACAGGTTTAGGCGGACGATGTTCAGATAGTTGGACAGCGGCGAGTTCCCGCGGTGCAGACCCTTCATGGCGTCGGTGATCTCATCGACCAGCACGTTCCACATTCGCCTGAATTCGTCATAACGCCCGGCGAGCAGCGGTGTGGCAAGCGCGGCGCGCTTGCTCTCGCTGGCGTGCGGGGAGAAAAAGTACTCGACGAGATTGTCGCGCGGGGGCACGTTATCGCCGTGGTTTTCACGCGTCACCGTTTCGCAGAGAATCGCGTTGCCGGCAAAGCGAAGCGACGCCTGCATGATGGGCCTGCGCCGCAGCCACAGGGACAGGTCCGTGGTGCCGCCGCCAATATCGAGGCAGAAAAAACCGGTCTGATCGTTAACGCTCTGGCCCTTGAGGTAGCGGGCCTGAATGCTGTTGTCCATCATCATGAAGCCGACCGCTTCTGACTCGGAACAGAAGTACACGTCGTGCGGGATCTTGTAGCAGTGCGTGCACAGCCCTGTCACGATGGTGTGAACCTTGGCGATAAATTCATCCTGCAGCCTGCCCTGCATGGAAAGCGGGTAGGACGCGCGCCAGTGAAGCGCTTTCGCGCCGCTTACCACGGCGTGCCATAGGCACATCATCAGATACTGCTCCAAGAAGAGGTGCGCGTGCAGCTTGTCCGCCGTAAGCGTCCCCCACTTCAAATCATCGGCCACGCCACGGACAATTTCGGGGTTAAACGCGGTGTTGGACAAAAACGGGATGGTCGAATCAAGAAGCGCGCTCCCCTCGTGCGGCGTGTCCGTCCTGCGCCGCAGCAGCGAGTAGTGGGTGGCGCGGTGGGGGATGTATTGCGCCACAAGCTGCGCCGTGAGCGCCACATCCGCGCCCTCTTTGCGGCCAAAGAGGAAGAGCGCGCCTTCCCCCGCGAAGGACACTGGCGAGGAAGCGTCCGCCGCCAGGTCATGCTTGTAGGCCGTGGTGCCCGTGGTGCCAAAGTCAAAGCCAAGGTTGTATTCGTGGTTTTTGCCGTTTTGCGCCGTCTCGTAAGCGGGCAGGAACAGGCCGACCTCCGCGCCCTCCAGCGAGAAGCACAGGCCCTGCGGCATGCGGGGCAGCAGCGTCACGCCTTGCCCCGCCTCCCCGGCGCCCAAGACATGCGGCGCAAGCGGCAGGGCGTTGCCGTCGTCATAGCGCAGAAGGTAATACCGGTTCCACCCGGCCATGGCTTTCGGCGGCCAGATGGCAATTTGAGGGGCGTTGCGGTGGCGGGAATAGTTGATCAAATCCTGGATGCGGTACCGCTTGGCCTCTATGATGCCGTTGCCCTCATCCAGCAGCTCGGCGTCAATCGCGCCGTTATGCCATGTGAGGTGGCAGCGAAGACGGCCGCTCCGCAGCTGAGGAAGGTGTGAAAGCGCGAAATCCCGCTTGAGGGGCAGCAGGGCGCACCAGTCCGTGGGCATGTTGCCGGCGAGCACCTGCATGCTCTCCATCGCCACGGCGCTTGCGTGGTTGTATGCGCCGCCCTCGCGGAATAGGCAGATGCGGTCGGTAAACACGTTGGAAGGCGGTTTTTTCTCGGACGCGTCCACGCTGTAGAGCAAATCGCGCGCCCGCGCGTGAATGGGGTGGGTGGAAATGCCGTCCCCGCCGCGGCTGAGGAACTCGAAATATTTTTCAAGGAGGGAACGCTGCAATCCGTCGCGGTTTTCCGCCGCGGGGATGGAGCGCGTCAGGAGCGCGTATATCTCGTTGCGCAGCGCGACGCGCCTGTCCGCGTAGCGCGAGCCCTCCAGCAGCGCGTAGGGGGTGGTGAACGCCCAGCCGTTTTCCCCGTGCACAATCCATGGGTCCTGCGCCGTGAACGGGCCGCGTATCTCGGCGGCGGGGCAGAGCATGGCGGACATGCCGTCGAAGCGAAAGGCGACCGCGCCGTACTCCCCGTTTTCCCGCCTGAGCTCAAAGAGGCTCAGGCTTTTGATGCCGCGCCGGTGCGCCACATCACGGAAGACGCGCACGAACGGGGAATCGGACATTTCTGAAAGTACGAGCGTGCGCACGCGCAATTGTCCGCCTGTGCCGGAGAGGAGCAGCGTAGCGAGCAGCCCCTGCCACTGGCCGACGGCGTCCGCGTTGCCAACGCTCAGATCAAAGGCAAACTGGATGCTCTGCGAGAAGATATCGGGAATGGAATGCCCCTTCTCCAGGCTGTTTTGCACGTCCATGCTGCGGCTGATGAGGCCCAGCGCGTTTTCCGTCTCGGTCCACTCATAGGTGACGGGCGCTTGCATGCCATGGCCCTGCTTGAGGCGCGGCAGGGACAAGAAATTCATTTTTGAGGTGCGGCCGGAGGTGCGGCCGGAGGTGTGACCGGAGGTGCGGCCGGATTGCCTTTTGGATGCCAACTTGTAGCGCCCCCTTTATGGCGTGCGGTGTGCGTAGTAGCCTTGAAGCCCTTTGGCTTGACGCGCCGTGTTTTCGAACGATACCATGAACAAAGACTTTATCTTCTGACCAAATCATTTCCTCCGATGCGTAACCGCACATCAAACGTAAAATCAATCATGGGTTCTCTCCTCTCCCCGGCGGCGCGCAATGCGCGTACAGCCCGTGTATAAAAAGGCCCGCGCTCCGCCGGCTGAAGGCGTCCTCATCCCCGGGCAAGGGGCGGATGCCGTCAAAGAGCGCGTCCTCCACCTGTGCCCAGCGGGGCGCCGGGGCGTCCGCGATCAGCGCGTGCAGGCTGCGCACAGGATAGCCGGCGCTTGCCATCAGGCGGCCGGTGAAACAAGTCTGCGTCAGGATATCATAATCCAGCGACTGGCGAAGCCACGTCCAGTACCTCGCGCAGAAGCCCTCCAGCGCCGCAAGCCCTTTGTGCTCGGCCTCCTCGGTATCCACATAGGATTTGAGCAGCTCGCCGTAGAAAGGCTTATAGCCGCGCTCCGCCCCCTGATATTTATGGATGTAGCTTCGGTAGTACCCCATATACGCGGCAATGAACCGCGCCATGGTGCCCATCCTGTCCCGTATATTGAGCGACAGGCTTTCCCAGGCGATGTGCAGGCTTTGAGGCGCGTCGTCCTTGCCCGTGCCTTGGCCGCACTTGATATACTGCAGGGTATGGCCGGGGTCGGGGTTTGGATCGGACGCTATGCAGTGGGCAATGGCCAGGCTGCTTTCCCATTCCACGGGCGTGGGCGGGTTCTTCTGCGTCTCCATGCCGGCCCGGTACGCGCCCATGTTGTAATCCAGCGGGGAGCCGATAAGGTATAGGCTTTCGTAGGCAAGCTCTCCCTCCATATCACGGTAGAACGCCAGCGCGCCGCGCGCGTTGTTATAGAATTTGCGCGCGTGCACGCCCATTTCGTCTTCCTGGCCCGGCTCGGCAAAATGGTAATACGGCAGGAGCAGGACGGCGCTTATCAGCAGGTTGCCAGACATGGCGGTATCCCGCGTCTTGACGCGCAGATAACGCGTGATGGCCGGAATGCCGCACGCGCCCGTGCCGCCGAAGATGGAGCCGACGATCACGAGACGCGAGTTGACGCCCGCCTCGGAACGAAGCGCATCGACAAAGCTCTCCAGGCCGCCAAGCCTCACGCCCGTGTCCAGAATGTGTTGCAGGACAGGCGCTCCAATGGCGGGGATGGCGTGAAAGCCCTCCCGGGAGAAGTCAAAGGCGAGTTCCTCATCCGAATAAAACAGGCGCATGAGCGCTTCCTCATCCGAGTGGTTCTGGCTCCGCATGGCGTGTAAGCAGTTGGTACCCGCGGCATGGGGAGAGTTCGCGGGAAGCTGTACGTGCCAGTCGTAGTGCACGATTTTGGGGCCAAAGAGGGAGCTTCCCGTAAACTGCGCCGTAGCGGGGAACTGCGCGCGCAGGAGCTGGTAGCGGTTAATGGCTTCGATCGCCAGCTCACGGTTCCCGTTGGTCGCGTCCACATCCAGCGTCAAAAGATGAAAGGTGGCGCCAGGGTCGCCCACGGCGCCCGCCGCGGCCATGTGGATGAAAGACTCGGCGCATTTGGCGCCTGTGCCGCCGATAAAGGCGAGAAAATGGTTTGCCATGGGGCCTCCTTTCTTGGGGGAATGCCATGGGCTGCCCCCCTGGGTTTCCCGCTTAAGGGGCGAGTCCCTTGAGAGTCTCTTCTTTTTCGCCTCAAGGCGGAAAATTCCCCTGGCGGGGCCAAGGGGACAGAGCACCCCCTTGCGTCCCTTCCCCCGCGCTCAATACGCGCCGCGCTTGCTGTATACGCGCAGGAAAAGCCGTCCGCGCAGGCGGCCAAACAGCGGGAACACATGGTAAACGCGATAAGGGCACAGCGCCCGCGCCGACAGGTAAAACGGCAGGACAAGCAGCTGCGGCAAAAGCAGCGCAAGGTTGCTTCGCATAGGCTGGCGGATGAGCCAGTTCCAGATGTGGGGGCTCAGGGTAAAGACATAAAACGCGTAGGCAAGCAACAGCAGGGCATGCGCCGCCGCGAAGATCCAGACGGAAAGGCGGGCGGAGTTTTCATGGTTCCGCCCAAGCGCGAACCTGGCATACAGCAGGTTCCATAGCAGCACGAGCAGAAGGGACAGGTACAGGCAGTTCATCGCGTAGGCGCTGACAAAGGCCTGCCAGTCTTCATAATACACGCTGTCGGGGATATAGCCGCCGCGGTACGCCGCGCCGCGCAGCACGCCCTGCAGCAGCATCGGGATTTGAACGGGCATGCCGTTTGGCCCCGGCAGCACCAGGCCCACCACGGGAACCGCCAGCGCAAGGTATACGATCAGGATCAGGATGAACCGCCAGCAGCCGGCAAGGGTTCGATTCATGCGGGGCCTCCTCTCATAAGGTATACCGGGTAAACGCGTAAAAGCCCCCTGGGGATTTCTCGCGGGCCCTGTCCGGCCTGCCAAACAGGCGCGGCCTTTCCTTCCCGCCCGCGCGGTTCGGGAGGTCCGGTGCTCCGCGTCACCTGGAGCGCGGAGCGCTAGGCATATACCACCAGCGCGATAGCCACCATGCCCAGCGGGGTTACGCCGGTTCGGTTCATATTGGCCTTGCCGAGCGCGTCAATCAGACGGGACAGAAACAGCGTGCGGCTGCCGTCAAACGCAAGCGTATCCTGCTCCATGTCATGAATCTGCGCGCCGTCCGCGTCGTAGCCGAATTCGCCGAGCCAATCCGAGCCGGGCAGGTCGCCGGGCGCGGCCAGGCTGCCTAGCAGCCGCAGCGTATAGCTGCCCTGCGTCAAGATACCCTGGGGCAGGTCCAGACGCAGGCGGAGCGTCACCGTGCCGCCCGCCGTGTCAAGAACGCTCCAGGTCAAGTGTGGCAGGATGG
>WRGP01000127.1 GCA_009787135.1 Bacillota bacterium
TGACTTGGAAAACAATCCTCAATCCGTTCAATCTCTTACTGGATTCGATTGGATTATTAGTTCCTTTTAGATCGCTTATTTGTATTACGGCAGTTTCGTTTGCTTGCACTTTGCCCGGTTCTTACATGACCCGATTGTGACAGAAGAGCAACGCTCTGCCTACGAAAAAATTATAACGTTTTTAGATTCTGTACCATCCCCGCAGTTCCCGGATAATCTGGGTGCATTCTGGGATGAATCCGTAAAGGCTCTCAGCGCGGAAAGCATAAACCAGATCATTGACAGTACACGTTATTCTATCGAAAACCCCGATTTGTTCTTGTCAGAAAAAAAGGATGAGATTGAGCGGTACATGGCGTTTAAGCAGTCTGACGAATACAAAAACTCGCCTATGGCTATGATTCAAGCCATTCTCGAAAATTTTAACAGCACAAGCGGATACTACGATGTTTTCATTCCCGCAATGAAGAGATTGAGCAAACCGTATGCCGAATATTCAGAGCAAATCGAAATCGCAAATGCAAAACTTCTCCAGAGATTTGCTATACTCTCCTAATGTTTTTAAATCCCTTCCACCGTACGGCACCCATGAAAATCAGCAAACCGCTTCAAGCATTTTTTCAGCTCACCTTTATACTTGCGCCCCTCCCACCAAACATTTTTCAGCCGCAGCGCGCCCGCCTTGCGGTCCGTCACCGCCTCCACGCGCCCCACGAAACGATCGCCGCGCAGCAGGGGCAGCACATAGTAGCCGTACTGGCGGCTTTTTTCCGGCGTGTAAATCTCCCAGCGGTAATAAAAGCCGAACAGCTTTTCAATGAGGTTCCGATCCCACAGCAGACAATCCAGCGGTGCGATAAGCTCCATACGCGGTGTGTAATCCGCGCCGCCCGCGACCTCGCGGAGCAGCGCTTCCTCCCAGGCGCGCGCGTACAGCGGTTCCTCAATGCCCTCTACCCGCACCGTGACAATCTGCCCGCGCCCGGCCAGGCGTTGGAACGCCGCGGCGCGGCCTCCGCCTTTCAGCCCGTCAACGCACAGCCAGGCGTCCGAAGCCTTGTTCCAGAGAAGCCCGACCGCGCCGATGCGGCGCAGCACCAGAAAATCGCGAAAGTCCTCCGCGTTTGGATGCGGATCCTCCGCGCGCAGCAGCGCGCCGGGCAGCAGGCGGCTGGCGGGCGCGTAGAATTTGCCGGTTCCCTGTTTGTGGTGTATGCAAAGCTCCCCGCGGAAGTATAGGGTTTCGAGCACGGCGCGGGACAGGCGCGTGGCGCCCCAAGGCCACGACACCTTCTCGTCCATATCCAGATCGCGCGAGGAGAGGTATTCCCGCTCCTTCAGCATCTCCAGCACCGTGTCTTTGGCCCGCTCCACGGCTTCAAAGCTCCAGCCGCCCGCCGTAAATCTCGCCCGTTCCCGCGCGAAATACGGCCAATCCTCCACGGGGAAGATGGCCAGATTCTTGTCAAAATAATCGACGAGCGCACGGTCCTCGTACAGCAGCTCGCGCAGCACCTCCTTGGAAAAGCCCTTCACGCGCGACTGCAGCACAAGCTCGCTGTTTTTTCCGCACACGTCAATGGGATCAAACTGGATGCACCCGCACTGGCGCACATAGGCAAGCGCGCCCTCTTTGCCTTCAAACCGATGGCCGCCAATAAGCCCATGGTGGCGCAGGAGAAACCGGCGGGCCTGTTCCTTGGATAGGGTGATTGTTTTCATGATCTTTCCTCCTAAAACAACCCGCCAACCCAAGCCGCCAGCGGCAGATAGGCAATCGGCAAAAAGATGGCGGGCAGCAGGTTTCCGGCACGGATCTTGGCGGCTTCCGTCATATTCAGGCCAATTCCCATGATGATCACGCCGCCGACCGCGGACATTTCCACAATGACCGGCCCGGTCAGCAGCGGCGCCAGCAGGCTGGCGCCAAGCGTAATGGCGCCCTGATAGACGAGGACCGTGGCCGCGGAAAGCAGCACGCCGGGCCCAAGCGCCGCCGAGAGGAACACGGCGGCGGTGCCGTCCATGATGGCCTTGGCGGCCTGCGTGGCATGGTTGCCAGACAGGCCGGATTCCAAAGGCCCTACGATGGACATGGGCCCCACGCAGAACAGCAGGCTGGCGGTCATAAAGCCCTGCACAAACAGGTTGTCACGGGCCGAGCCGTTGCCATAAAGAAGCCGCTCCGCCCGGCCGCCCAGTCCCTCCAGGCGCTTTTCGATGTTGATCCCCTCGCCCAGCAGCCCGCCCAGCACGATGCAGATGATCAGCGTGAGCACACTGTCCGTGCCCAAAGCGCCTTGCGCGCCAATGATCAGCGTGCACAGCCCGATCCCGCGCATGACGGTATCGCGCAGCCTTTGCGGCACACGGCTGCCCAGCAGAAGGCCCAGCAGGCCGCCGATGATAACGGCAGCGGTGTTGATCCAAGCGCCCAGCATAGGGATGCCTCCTTGATATAAATACGCAAAACGGCCCCCTTTTTGAAAAGAAGGCCGTTGCTCGTCTTCGGCTGGATTCCTTACTGCGCCGCGGCCTGCGCCACGGGATACACGCTGCACTGTTTCTTGTCCTTGCCCTTGCGCTCAAAACGGACGACGCCATGCGCAAGCGCGAACAGCGTATCGTCACGGCCAATGCCGACGTTCAGCCCCGGATGGATATGGGTGCCGCGCTGGCGGACGAGGATGTTCCCCGCGAGCACGTGCTGGCCGTCCGCGCGCTTGGGCCCCAGGCGCTTGGAATTGCTGTCGCGGCCGTTGCGCGAGCTGCCAACGCCCTTCTTGTGCGCGAAGAACTGCAAATTCATTGGAAGCATTGCTTACACCTCCTTCAGTTACTGGCTGACCCGCACATGGTGCGGATACGAAGCCGCAATGTCGATAAACCCCTGCCGCACGGTCCGCAGGATGATCCGCGCCCTGTGCAGTTCCCTGGCGGCAAGCCCCCGCGGGAGCCTGACGCTGAGATATCCTTCCCCGATATGGGGCGTGGTCTTGATCCTGCCTACGGTCTCCAGCGCGTTTACGGCGGTCTGCGCCAGCGCGGAAATGCCCGCGCAGACGATATCCCCCCCCGCCGGCGCGCTGCCCGTGTGGCCAATGACAGAAAACCCGCGGAGCCGCCCGCGGCGGTTCCGGTAGATCCGGATGCTCGTCATCTTAGGCCGTGATGCCGGTGATCTCCAGCTTCGTATAGGGCTGGCGATGGCCCTGCTTGCGGCGATAGTTCTTCTTGCTCTTGTACTTAAAGACGATGATCTTCTCGCCTTTCACTTGCCCCAGCACCTTTGCGCTGACCTTTGCGCCGCTGACAGTGGGCCTGCCAACGGTAAGGCCCTTGTCCTGGCTCAGCAGCAACACGTCAAAATCAACGGCCGCGTCCGGCGCAAGATCAAGCTTTTCGACAAAGATAACGTCACCCTGCTGGACGCGGTACTGCTTTCCACCCGTTTCAATAATGGCGTACACGCGTTTTCCTCCCTCATCGAATACTCGCCGGCAGGGGGCAGCTATGCATACAAAAATAGCGTTTTGGGCCCACGCCGAGCGGCTTGCCGGTATAGAATAGCAAAAAAGCGTGGGGATGTCAACAAAAATCGCGCGTGCACCCAGATACCCAGGGTAACTCAGGGTAACCTGTGAACCAGGCTTATCCTATTCTATCCGAGCTTTCTTATATACTCAACAATCGGATTGATTGACCGCCGGTCCGTAAAATCCACCCTATCCCCATAGGTATCAATCAGGAGTTTTTGCTCATCGGTCCATTCTTCCCTCGGTTTTTTTCCTGTCATCATAGTCTTGAGCATCGCCATCATGGCGCGATGAACGATCCCGAGTTTCTTATAATCAATGCCGCCGCGCAGATGGAATACTTTTGTGCTGGACCTCATTTCAGGGGGCAAATTCTTTTGGATGATCTTTGAATAATCTGTGGAGGCGGGATCCGCTAACCCCACGGTAAAAATAATCAGATGATTACGGGGATTCTTTGTAACCAGTTCAACGCCTGAAACTCGATTGATAGAGTACAGCTGTTTTCATGCGTTTTGACCCTCCCTTTTTTAGTCAGACACAATAGCGTTTCCGTGTGACAAGGCGTTTTCAATGGCTTTCAAGAGGGTCTGGGAGCTGTATGTGGCGCCAGACACCCCGTCCACTTTCAGGCTTTGGCGATCTGTCACCCTGTCCGCAACAACCTCGGCGGCCTGCCCCATGCCGTTGCGGTGCTCCAAAATACGCACACCGGCAATCGCGTGGTTTTGTATCTCCACTTCCACCTTCGCAAACACAAGGCCGTTATCGCACGCTCCCTGATAGAGGCCGTCTGTAAGCTCAGCCAAAGCAAAATTTGCGTCGCTTACACTTTGGGGCTTTGGCAGCATTGAAAAAAATACCGCGGCAAGCAAAAGAATGATCCCCAGCGCGCTTATCAAAACCCAAAACAATGGGCGGCGTTTCCTTTTTTTCATTAGGGCAGTTCCTCCTGGATTTTTTGCAGATTTTCTATCATTTTTTTCATCACCGACGCCGCGGCGTCACGTTCTTCCGAACAAATGCCCGTATACAAACGATCCAGAAAGCCTTGCGCGTTTTCAGCCGTTTGCCGTGCGGCGGACAAGCCGGATTCCGTTATGCGGACGCTGCGGCTGCGATGGTCAGATTCGCTGCCTTCAAGGGCGACAAAGCCCTCTCTTTCCAAGCCATCCAGCATCTTGGCGATATTCTGGCGCGTTGAATCCATGGTATGCGCAATCCGCGTAATGGTTGGCGGCGGATCGCGCGGCAAATCCATCATATTGCGAAGCAAAAACCATTGTTTTATGGATAAACCATCAATCAATTTGCCGCCGACGAATTGCAGCTTGTTGGCGAGAACGAAAGTACCGCCAAATAATAAGTATTTTGTGTTTTCGGGCGGCCGCAAGGCAGATCCCCCTTTCCGATTAATGCGCAACCCATTGCGTATATTATACGCAATGGGTTGCGCATTGTCAACCCGAACCCTGATGTTTGCGCACCATGACAAAAATAATTGACATGGATGGGCATGGATGGTATACTGACCTAGGTTTTTTGAAGAGAAAGCCTGTGCCGTAGACAGCGGGTGCGTGCGCCGAAAGGCTCGCGCGTAATGTTGCCCGCCGAGGCGTCAAGGAACGCGTGATTGTACTACGCCCTTGCGCCGCGCAGGGGCGTTTTTTCTTCCATTTTATAGGGAAAGGAGTATAGTGCATTGCTAAAAAACCGTGATCTGAAACAACAGGTAGTCGAGGAGATCAAGGGCCGGTTTGAGCGCGCAAGCAGCGTGATCCTGGTGGATTACCGCGGCATCAACGTCGCGGACGATACGGAGCTTCGCAAGCAGTTCCGTGGCGCGGGCGTGGAGTATGTCGTGCTCAAAAACACGCTGGTCAAGCGCGCGCTTGGGGAGCTGAACATCGATGAGATGGAAAGCCTGCTCGAAGGCCCCTCCGCGTTCGCGTTCGGCTATGAGGACCCGGTCGCCCCGGCCAAGGTGCTGACGGACTTCATCGTCAAGACGAAGACCGATCATCTCAAGGTCAAGGGCGGGTTGGTGGACAAGCGGCCGCTGGATGTAGCCGGCGTGAAGGCGCTGGCCGATCTGCCGCCTAAGGAAGTGCTCATCGCCAAGATGATGGGCAGCCTCAACGCCCCGATCACCAACTTTGTGGGCGTGCTATCCGCCACGCTGCGCTCGCTGGTTTATGTCATCGACGCCGTGCGCAAGCAGAAGGAAGGCGCGGAGTAATTTGGGGGCATGGCCTACGGGTGTGCTCCGCAATCAATATCAAAAATAGGGAGGGATTCTTTTATGAAGCGCGAAGAGCTTATTTCCGCTATTGAATCAATGACCGTGCTGGAGCTCGCTGAGCTCGTTAAGGCATTGGAAGAGAAGTTTGGCGTATCCGCCGCCGCGCCGGTCGCCGTTGCCGCGGGTCCGGCCGCCGCCGCCCCCGCTGAAGCCGTTGAGGAAAAGACCGAGTTTGACGTCATCCTCAAGGATGCCGGCGCCGAGAAGATCAAGGTCATCAAGGTCGTCCGCGAGCTGGTGGCCGGCCTGGGCCTGAAGGAAGCCAAAGATCTGGTCGAGTCCGCGCCCAAGCCCATCAAAGAGGGCGTCTCCAAGGAAGACGCGGAGAAGATTAAGGCCAAGTTCGCCGAGGTTGGCGCGGTTGTGGAGATTAAGTAGGGAAAGCAAGCGGTATATTCACCAATGCCTTCACCATCACCCGCTCGGCGGGTGGTGGTGATTTATTGTGCCCTTGGGGCGGGCGTTGCGTTTTGTCGTTTAACAAAAAATAAAAAAAGCGGGATGGAAACATCTGCCAAATGCGTTGTATAGATAACAACGTATGAAAAGAGGTGTTCACATGAATCGGAGAAACCGCAGGATCGCTTTTGCCCTGTCACTTTGCTTTGGCCTGTTTGCGGCTGTCC
>WRGP01000128.1 GCA_009787135.1 Bacillota bacterium
CCAGCCGCTCGGCACGCACATCGGCAACGCGCTGGAGGTCAGGGAGGCCATTGACATTTTGGCCGGCCGGGCCGGCGGGCGGCTGAAGGAGGTATCGCTCCAGCTGGGGGCCATGATGCTGCGCGCGGGCGGCTATGACAAAACAGAAGCTGAAGCGCGCGCGCGCCTGGAAGACGCGCTGCAAAGCGGGCGCGGCCTGCGCAAGCTACAGGAGATGATTGAGGCGCAGGGAGGCGACCCTGCCGTGTGTGACGATGTGGACCTTCTGCCAAAGGCAAGGGAAGTGATTCCCGTTGCCGCGCGGGCCGAAGGCTACATTGCCAAGATGGACACCACGCTGCTGGGCGAGGCGTCCCAGCGGCTGGGCGCGGGGCGGGCGAATAAGGAGGACGCGATTGACCCGGCCGTGGGCATCGTCATGGCCGTGGAGCTTGGCGGCTACGTACAAAAGGGCGCACCGCTGGCGCGTGTGCACGCGAACGACGCCGCCAAGGCGGCGGAGGCGATGGAGCGCGTCAGGGCTGCCGTTATGATCGCGCCGGAAAAGGCGCCGGTTCCGCCGCTGACGTACGCCGTCGTGCGGCCGGAGGGTGTGGAGAGCTTTCCCGCATGACGTATTGCGAGGTCGCCGTCGAGATCGCGCACGAGAGCGTATCGCGTCTATTCACCTACCGCGTGCCGGAAGGCGTGGCATTGGCGCCCGGCACGCGAGTGCTCGTTCCCTTTGGAGCGCGCAAAGTGGAGGGCTACGTCCTGCGCGTAAAGGACGGCCCTGGCGATGTGCCGGCGGACAAGGTGCGCGAGGTGCTGCGGCCCTTGGAGGAATATCCCGCTCTCCTGCCCGGCCTGATTGACTTGGCCTTCTGGCTGGCGGAGGAGACGCGCTGCCTGCCGGTGGAGGCGCTCCGCCTGATGATCCCCGCGCAGATGCGCGGAGGTCGCGTGAGGGTGAAAGCCACCCAAATGGCGCGGCTTGCCGTTGCGCCGGAAGCGCTTGACGCCGCGATGGACAGCCAGAAGCGCGCCCCCCGCCGCCTGCGGATTTTGGAGGCGCTTGCGCAGGGAGATCAGCCCGCGGCGCGCCTTCGCGCCATCAGCGCGGACGGCGTGACAAAGCTGGTTTCGCAGGGCATCGTAGCGCTCTACGGCGCGGAAACCCTGCGCCGCCCCTACGCGCCGGAGGCGGACGCCGCGCCCGAGCCGGAACTGACGGAGGATCAATGCCGCGTGCTGGAGGAAATCCTGCCCGCGCTGCAAAGGGGCGAGGGGCGCTTTTTGCTTTCCGGCGTGACGGGCAGCGGCAAGACGGAGGTCTATATCCGCGCCGTGCGCGAGGTGCTTGGAATGGGCAGGGCTGCCATTGTGCTCGTGCCGGAGATCGCGCTGACGCCGCAGATGGTCGGGTGGTTCCGGCAGCGCTTTGGCGAGAGCTCGGCCGTGCTGCACTCGCGCCTGTCCGCGGGGGAGCGGTATGACGAGTGGCGGCGCATCCGCCGGGGCGAAGCGCGGGTCGTCATCGGCGCGCGCTCGGCGGTGTTCGCGCCCGCGGAGGGTTTGGGCATCGTGATCGTGGACGAGGAACACGAGCAGACCTACCTGAGTGATCATCACCCCCGTTATGACGCGCGCGAGGTGGCCCAGCGGCGCTGCGCGGCGGAAGGCGCCACGCTGCTGCTGGCCAGCGCCACGCCGTCGCTCAAGAGCTTCAGCCGCACCGTGCCCACGCTCAGGAGCAGCCTGGGCCCGCTCACCCTGCTGGAGATGCCGCGCCGCGTGCTGTCAAGATCGCTGCCCGATATCGAGGTGGTGGACATGCGCGGGGAGCTGGAGCGCGGCAACCGCAGCGTGTTCAGCCGGCCGCTGGATACGGCGCTGCGCGAGTGCTTTGCCCGCGGCGAGCAGGCCATGCTGTTTATCAACCGGCGCGGATATTCCACGTTCGTGAGCTGCCGCGCCTGCGGAAAGGCGCTCCGGTGTGAAAGCTGCGACGTGAGCCTGACATACCACCGGCACGAGGACGTGATGCGGTGCCACTACTGCGGATTTGAGCAAAAGCCGCCCGAAACCTGCCCCCATTGCGGCAGTCCGGCCATCCGCTACTTTGGCGCGGGCACGCAGAAGGTGGAAGAAGCGGTGCGGCAGCGGTTCCCGGGCGTCCCGGCGGTGCGCATGGACATGGACACCACGCGGGGCAAAGACGGCCACGCCAAGCTGCTGGACACCTTTCGCCGCGGCGAGGCGCGGGTGCTCATCGGCACGCAGATGATCGCCAAGGGCCTTGATTTTCCCCGCGTGACGCTGGTGGGCGTCGTCGCGGCGGACGCGACGCTGAACCTGCCCGACTATCGAAGCCCTGAGCGGACGTTCGCGCTGATTGTGCAGGTGGCCGGCCGCGCGGGCCGCGCGGAGCAAAAGGGGCGGGTCATCGTCCAGACATACGATCCGGAGCACTACGCGATTGCGGCGGCCCAGCGCCAAGACTTCCGCGCGTTCTTCCATACGGAGTTCGAGCGCAGGCGGCGCGGGCTGTACCCGCCCTTCACCCGCATCGCGCGCCTGCTGGTGGAGGGGCGGGACGCGAAAAAGGTTCAGGGCGTCGCGGAGGCCCTCTATGAGGAGACGGATGCTTTTCTCAGCGCGAACCCGCGCCTCAAGCGTCAGGTGGTGCAAATGCGCGCTATGGAAGCGCCTGTGAAAATGATCCGCGGCAACGCGCGCTGGCAGGTGTTCCTCAAGCTCTACGCGCGCGGGCCGACGCAGGCTGTGCTGGAAAAGCTTGACGAATGTAAGCTGCACGTCTATGATAACGTAAATATATATGTAGAAGTGGACCCTGCCAACATGATGTAGACAGACAAGGAGGATCCCATGGCGTTAAGAAAGCTTTTGTATGTGGGTGATGAGACGCTGCGCAAGGTCTCGCGGCCCGTGGACGTGCTCAATAAGCGGATGATCATGCTGCTGGACGATTTGGCCGAGACCATGTACGCCGAAAACGGCGTGGGCCTGGCCGCCCCGCAGGTGGGCGTGCTGCGCCGGGCGATTGTCATTGATATGGGGGACGACACGGGCCTGATCCAGATGGTCAACCCAGAAATCGTCTCAAGCGAGGGTGAGCAGGAGACGGTGGAGGGATGCCTTAGCATCCCGGGGCGCAGCGGCTATGTCGTCCGTCCGCAAAGGCTGGTTGTGCGGGGTATCAATCGCGGCGGCAAGCCGGTGGAAATGGAGGCGGAAGGCGCGCTGGCCGTCGCGTTCTGCCACGAGATCGATCACCTCAACGGCGCGCTTTTCATTGACTCCATGACGCGCGAGGCCTCCGACGAAGAGGATAACGAAAAGGACGGCGCCTGATGCGGATTGTGTTCATGGGCACGCCCGCGTTTGCCGTGCCGTCCCTCTTGGCGCTGCTGGACGGCGGACACGACGTTGTGAGCGCCGTGACGCAGCCGGACCGGCCCAGCGGGCGCGGCAACAAGCTGACCGCCTGCCCCGTCAAGGCCGCGGCGGTCCTGCGCGGCGTGCCGGTGTTGCAATTCGAGCGCGTCCGCCGGCGGGAGAGCGTCGCCGCGCTTCGCGCGCTGTCGCCGGATCTGTTTGTCACCGCCGCGTTCGGCCAGATCCTGTCGGAAAGCGTATTGGCGATTCCGCCGCTGGGCACGGTGAACGTGCACGCGTCCCTGCTGCCCGCCTATCGCGGCCCCGCGCCCATCAATTGGTGCCTCATCGAAGGCGCGGCCATGACGGGCGTGACCACCATGATGACGGACGCGGGCATTGATACGGGCGATATACTGCTCCGGCGCGAAATCGCGATAGAACCCGCGGAAACCGCCGGCAGCCTGACGGAGCGGCTCGCCCTGGCGGGCGCGGATCTGCTTGCGGAAACTTTGGAGAAACTCGCGCGCGGCTCGCTTTCCCGCGTGCCGCAGGATCACGCGAAAGCCACGCGGCATCCGATGCTGGCCAAAGAGCACGGCAGAATCGACTGGACGCGCAGTGCGGTCAATATTGCAAACCTCGTCCGCGGCGTGGATCCGTGGCCGGGCGCTTGGACTACGCTGCCGGCTGGCGGCGCGCTCAAGGTCTGGCGCGCCTCGGCGCGGGAAGGGCACGGCGCGCCGGGCGAAGTGATGTACGCGGACGGAAAGCGCGGCATGGCCGTGGCCTGCGGCGAGGGACTGCTCGCGATCACGGAGCTGCAGGCGCCGGGCGCCAGGCGCATGGCAGCCGCGGACTATTTGCGAGGGCACCCCATGCGCGCGGGGGATATGCTCGGCGTGGAGGCACATTGAGATGCAGCGAAATCGAAACCCCGCCCCAAAGGGCTTAAAACCGGCCCGCCAGATGGAAAACCCGCGCCTGACCGCGCTCAATATCCTGCAGGACGTGACGCGCTCGGACGCGTACGCTTCCCTGGCCTTGGGCAAGCGCCTGCGCGAGTCAAAGCTGCCCCAACGGGACCGCGACCTTGTCGCGGGGCTGGTATACGGCACGCTGGAAAAGCGGATCGCGCTGGATTATTTGCTGGATAAGAGGCTGGAGCGTCCGGATGTGGAAAGTGTCGTGCGCGACATCCTGCGCATGGGCGCGTATCAAATTCTATACTTGGACCGCGTGCCCGACAGCGCCGCCGTGGACGAGAGCGTGAAGCTCGGCCGCGCCCTGGACCGCGCGCCGTTTATCGGCCTGATCAACGGCGTGCTGCGCGGCCTCGCGCGCGATAAGGACGCCGGCAGCCTGCCCTGGCCGAACCGGGAAGACGATCCGGCGCTGTACCTGTCCGTCACGCACAGCCTGCCGCGGTGGATAGTGGAGCGGCTGGTCGCGGCCTACGGCTTTGAGGAGGCGCAGGCCATCGCCGCCTACCGGCCGCGGGAGCGGTGTATCACCCTCCGGCGCACGGCGGACAGGCTTTCCCCCGCGCAGTTTGAGGATATGATGAACCGCAAGGGCTGGACGTGGAAGGCGGCGCGCCTGCCCGGCATGTATTACGCCTCCGGCATCGGCGACGTTGGCATTGACAAGGAGTATCTGCGGGGCGTCTATAGCGTGCAGGGAGAAAGCAGCGTGCTGGCCGCGATGGCCGTGCGTCCCCAGCGCGCCGCGAGCGTGCTGGACGCGTGCGCCGCGCCGGGCGGCAAGACGGCGTGCCTGGCCGAGATGATGAGCGGCACGGGGCGCGTGTACGCGTGGGATGTGCACGAGCACCGTGTGGCGCTCCTGCGCAGCATGGCGGCCAGGCTGAAGCTGGACAGCGTGCGCCCGGCGGTGCGGGACGCGTCCATCCTCAGAGAGGATCAGGTGCGGACCATGGACGCCGTGCTGCTGGACGCGCCCTGTTCCGGCCTTGGCGTCATGCTCAGCAAGCCGGACGTCAAGTACAGGCAGACGCCTGAATCCGTCGCTTCCCTGGCGGACCTGCAGAAAACGCTGCTGGACACCGTATGCCAGTATGTGAAACCCGGCGGCGTGCTGGTGTATTCCACCTGCACCATTCTGCCGGAGGAAAATGAGGAGCAGGTGGCAGGCTTTCTTGAAAGGCATCCCGAATTCACCCCTGACGACGAAGGGCTTCGCGCGGCGATGCCGGGGTTCGTGACGCCTTATGTGCGGGGAGGCATGGTGCAGCTGCTGGCGCACCGCGACCAAATGGAGGGCTTCTTCATCGCGCGGCTGCGAAGGGAAAAGCGATGACTGACGCGCTGGATCTGATGCCGGCCGAATGGCAGGACGCGCTTCGCGCGATGGGCGAGCCCGCGTACCGTGCGGGCCAGATATTCGCCTGGCTGCATAAGGGCGCGGATTTTGCGGAGATGGGCAATCTGCCCGCCGCCCTCAGGCGGCGGCTTTCCCGGGACTACACCGCGCGCGGCGTTATGATCCTGAAAAAGCTTGTGGCCAAGTCGGATGGCACGGTCAAATACCTGTACGCGCTCAACGACGGCCACGTCATCGAGGGCGTGCGCATGCGCTATCACCATGGCGACACGCTGTGCCTCTCCACGCAAGCCGGCTGCCGCATGGGCTGCGCGTTTTGCGCCTCCACGCTGGAGGGGTTAAGCCGAAGCCTCACCGCGGGCGAGTATCTGGGGCAGATCATCGCCGCCAACAGGGATGAGCCGCGCGTCCACAACGTCGTCCTCATGGGCATCGGGGAACCGCTGGACAACTACGATCAGACAATCCGCTTCCTGCGCCTCCTGCGGCAGAAGGGCGGGCTTGGCATATCGCTCCGGTCGGTTTCGCTTTCCACCTGCGGCCTCGCGCCGCAAATGCGCGCGCTGGCGGAGGAGGGGCTGCCCGTGACGCTCTCGGTGTCGCTGCACGCGCCGGACGACGCGATCCGCCGGCAATTGATCCCGGTTGCCGGGCGATACCCGATGGACGAATTGCTCTCGGCCTGCCGTTATTATATAGATAAGACGGGCCGGCGGGTCATTTTCGAATACGCCCTCATCGAGGGGG
>WRGP01000129.1 GCA_009787135.1 Bacillota bacterium
GCGCGGCGACGGGCCTTTGCGTCAGCCTCCTGTGGCCGGGCATGATCAGCCTGGGGGCCCGCGCCTTTCGGGCAGGCGGAACGGCGGTGTTCAGCCTGCTGGCGCTTGGCGGGGATCTTGGCTGCTCCGTCGGCCCATGGCTGACGGGCATGGTCTCGGACGCCGCGCAGGCATCGCCGCGCGTCATGGCCATGGGCGCCCGCGCGGGGCTCGACACGGTGCAGACAGGGCTGAAAAGCGGCCTGCTCGCGGCAACGCTCTTTCCGGCGGGGCTGTTCCTGGGCATGATCGTTATAGGCCGCGCCGTTGGGAAGAAACGCGGATAAAAAACGATATAGCCCTTTACGCCCCAGATGGCTGTAAAATTTACGCACCTCCTCCGCGTGCCGTTCATACGGTGCTTGTGGGGGGGGTGCTTTGATGATCACCATAAGCCTTTGCATGATCGTGCGCGATGAGGAGGACGTACTGGACCGCTGCCTGACGAGCGTACGCGGGATCGCCGATGAGATCATTGTGGTTGATACGGGATCAAAAGACGGCACAAAGGCGATTGCCATAGCGCACGGGGCGCGGGTGTATGACTTTGAGTGGATTGACGACTTTGCCGCCGCGCGCAACGCCGCGTTTGACAAGGCGGCAATGGAATATATACTCTGGCTTGACGCGGACGACATAGTGGACGAGGAAAACCGCCGGGCGTTTATCGCGCTGAAAGAAACGCTGGATCCCGCTGTGGACATGGTGATGATGCGCTATCACGTAGCGTTTGACGAAGAGGGGAATCCCACCTATACTTTTTTCCGCGAGCGGCTGATGCGCCGCGCGAAACAGTATCGATGGGACGGTCGCGTGCATGAGGCGATTGCCCCCTCGGGCAACATGATCCGCAGCCAGATCGCCGTCCAGCACAAAAAGGTGAAACACGGCGACCCAAACCGAAATCTGCGCATCTATGAGCGGATCATTGCCGAGGGGGAGACGATGCAGCCGCGGCACCGCTATTATTACGCGCGCGAGCTGTTTGCCCTTGGGCGGGACGACGAGTCGATCACGCTTTTGCGGCAGTGCGTTGATGACCCCAACACCTGGGTGGAGAACAGAATCGGCGCCTGCCAAGACCTGGCCGGCTGCCTGACGCGCAAGGGTGATTTGGACGGCGCCCTTCTCGCGCTGCTGCAAAGCTTTGCCTTTGGGGAGCCGCGCGCGGAAATCTGCTGTGACATCGGGAAGATTTTTTTGGACAGGGGCCGGTACCGGGAGGCCATATTCTGGTATGATTGCGCGCCGCGGTGCGCGCCCAGCGAGGAGGGCGGCGGTTTCGCGCAGCCGGAATGCCGCGGCTATATTCCCTATATGCAGTTGTGCCTGTGCTATGGGAACCTTAAGGAGTATGAACTGTCGGAGATGTACAATGAAAAAGCGGCCGCGCTCAAAGAGGGAGACGCGAGCGTTCAGTTCAACAGGGAGTATTTTCGCGCGCGGCGCGCGCGGCAAGCAGCAGCGCGCCGGTGACCCCGCTGTTTTCCCCAAGGCCCGGAGGGACGATGAAGGTGTCCGTATCCTCCAGAATCGCGGGGTGCCGCACATAGCCGCCGAGCATGTCCCGCACATTTTCGCGCACGGGCGGGAAGAGATGCTTTTGCCGCATCACGCCGCCGCCCAAGATGATTTTTTCCGGCGAGAGGACGAGAATCGCCGCCATGCACATTTGCGCCAAATAATGCGCCTCCAGTGCCCACGCGGGGTGATTTTCCGGAAGAAGCCGCGCCTTCGCGCCCCAGCGTTTTTCGATGGACGGCCCGCTTACAAGCCCCTCCACGCAGCCCTCGTGGTAGGGACAAAAGCCGCGCGGCGCGGGATCGTCCGGATGCGGCTTGAGATAGAAGTGGCCGAACTCAGGATGCACCAAGCCGTGTACGAGCTGGTTTTCCGCCACGAGCCCGCCGCCCACGCCCGTGCCCACCGTGACATACAGGCAGCTGGATAGGCCCGCCGCCGCGCCCAGGGTGTATTCGCCCAAGGCCGCGGCGTTTACGTCCGTGTCCAGGCGCATGGGCACGCAAAGCCCTGCCCGAAGCGAGGGGAGCAGCGCAAAAAAGCGCCAGGCCTCTTTGGGCGTGCTGGTGATGGAGCCAAAGGCAGGGGAGCTCTCTTTTAGGTCCAGCGGGCCAAAGCTCCCAATGCCTAGGGCTTCTATTTGCGCGCCGCGAAAAAAATCAAGGATCCGCGGCATCGTTTCCGCCGGGGTGGTGGTGGGGAAGCTCTGGCGGGCGTAAATGCGTCCCGTTTCATCGCCTGTGGAGCAGACCATTTTGGTGCCCCCGGCCTCGAGCGCGCCTAGCAGCATAGCGGATGTGTCCTCTCGTTATGGGGGGCAAACGCATGTATGGCGGTGTATGCGTTTGCCCCGCGTTTTTACCGGATAATGGTCACCCGGCCCGTTTCCACGGGATGCGCGTCTTTGGAAGCCGCGGGCACGCCTATGGAGAGGGCGAGGAGAAAATCATACCCCGCGGGGAACTGAAGCAAGCGGCGCAGGTCCTCCGCCTCAGGCCCCATAAAGGCCATGCGCGGCTGGCCAAGGATCACGGAGCCAAGGCCCAGGGCGTGCGCGGCCAGCGCCATGTTTTCAATGGCTATGCCGGTGTCCGTTTCCGTATAGCGTTGCACCGCTATGCCCGGGGAGGAAAAAAAGATGACTGTCGGCGCATGAAAGAAGACGCTGTAGGCCGGATTGCTGATTTGCGCGAGCATCTCCGGCGGGCAATCCTGAAGCATCTGAGCGCGGAACGCTTCGTTGATCCTGCGGATGAGCCGCTGATCCTGCACGGCGGTGAAATGCCAGGGCTGGAGGTTCCTCGCGCTGGGCGCGGCCTGGCCGGCAGTGAGGATGATCTGAAGCTGCTCGTCCGTGATCTGCTCCTTCGAATAGGCGCGGATGCTGCGGCGGCTGAAGATGGCGTCCAATACAGGGTTTGACATGGAGGGCCCCCTTGGTTGTTTTTTGCCATTATAGCATGTATACTTTACGGAAGAAAGGGGGTGTTTTCCGTGCTGGATAAAAGCGTTCCTTATTATGACGTGGTCATGTGCCTGCCGGACGGCGCGGAGCTTCCCGCCGTGCCCGCGCTTCCCGAGGGATACGCGTATACGCTTTACGCGCCGGGGAAAGATGAGCGTTTCGGGGTTAGCTGCTGGCACTCGCATACCTTTTGACACCCATATGCACACATATGAAGGAAAAGATAAAGAACAGAAGAGAAATACCCGCCTGCAAAACGACATCTCCTGCCGTGCTTTTCCCCAACAATACCAAAGAAGGGATATTGGCGATTGGTATCGCAGGTATCAAAAGGACAAATACGGACAGTACATATTTATTGTTAAAAATCTCTTTTGGCTTTTCCGATATGCTCATCACCATATAATAAACATTATGCAAACCCGAGACATTAACAAAATAAAATGATAATGCATATAGGCTCAGCATATGCGCTTTTTGCTTTGGATGAGATGAAGTATAATTTTAACCAGATCCTGAAGACGGCCAGGGAGCTGAATGTGCATGTGCCCAATATGGAAAAGCTTAATGATTCCGTTGGCACAACTTGAATGATGTAATGGAAGTCCGGCGTTTTCGATACAATAAGCGCAACATGACCGAATGGCCCAAGCTTCCTTGCGCCGCTACAGCAAACGCTCCTGCCCAAACCCTCCGCTTTTCAAAATCATTTCGTTAACCGCCTCAAATGTATGGTGCAAACCAAGCCGCTCGCACTCCGCCACATAGGCACGGTGCAATGCCTCGGCATTAGGGCATGCAAGGATATAGCGATTGCCATACGCCTGGGCATACCGGCGCTTCAGGCCGGGGAAGTGCCGGTCCAGCGCGGCGTAGAAATACTCCCGGTTGCCCTCGCGCAGCGTCATGCCGTAGTGGGTAAGGCTGTAACTGCCGCCGTTCTCTTTGCACATCCGCAATAGCGTGAGGAGGTTTTCCTCGCTGTCCGTTAGAAAGGGCAGCACGGGGTTGATCCACATGCCCACCGGGATGCCCGCCTCATGGAGCGCGGCCATGGCGCGGAAGCGTTCGCTGCTGGGCGCCACGCCCGGCTCAACTTTCAGGCTTAAAGCATCGTCCGCCGTGGTGACGGAGAAGGTCACATGGCTGGGGGCATTTTTTTGGATCCCTTGAAGCAGGTCAATATCCCGCCTGACCAATGGGGATTTTGTGGTGATGCCAATGCCAAAGCCGTATTGCTTCAACAATGCCAGCGCGCCCCGCGTGAGGAGGGCGTGGGCCTCCTCGGGGTTATAGCCGTCGCTCATGCCGCCCAGGCCCACGATGCCGGGCGCGCGCTTGCGCCGGAGTTCCTCGCGCAGAAGGGAAAGGGCATCCTGCTTTGCGCGCACTTCACCCGGCGCGTCGAGCCGATAGCAGACGGAGCGCGCGTCACAATAGACGCAGCCGTGGGAGCAGCCGCGGTACAGGTTCATGTTGTAGTGGCGCACGAAAAAATCGCCGGTTTCCTGGCCGCCGTAGCCGATGGCCTGCAGGATGCTTTTCGCGGGCTCAAGGCGCATGGGATACCCAGGGCAACCAATACGGCTGCATCCGCATCGTATGGATGTTTTCCGTGTTGCGGTGCGCAAAAAACATGGCGTCAAACGAAGTGAGATTATAGAGCACCGACCATTGGAGCCTGTCCGACCCCTCGTGGTACACGCCCACTTCCGCGAGCAATTCCGTCGCTTGCGCCTCTGTCAATACCCCGCCTTGCGCGGCAAGGGTTGATTTCACCGTATCGTAGCGCTCAAATTCAGTATAACCCTCGCCAATGTTCAGCCCATTGTAGGCAACAAAATTGCTGGCTACGTTTTCATCAACGACTTGCACGCCGCCGTCCCAAAATTCGGCGATGACGGCGTTTCCGCTTTGGTCGGCAAGCAGATAATGGCAAGTGATGCCGCCTGAAAAATAGAGGTTATACTCGCGCAGCAGGGCGATTGCCTCATCAATCGTGGCGGCCTTGTCAAGCATCAGCCGAATCGCGGTCGTCGTGTTCAATGTAATTTTGCCCGGATCATTGGATCGCTGTACCTCGGGCACAGCCAGCAGCGCGACCGCCAGGCCTTTTTCGTTCATCCCGTCGAAAGGCAAATAAGGCGCGGCCAACGTAAGAAAGCTGCGCATAAGCCCTTGGGGCAAACGGTCTTTGGAATACCCGGCGAACGTCAGGTTCACGGTTGAAATGGAAGCGTACCCATTCTTTGGCTTGGTTTGCACAATCAAGGAAGGCGAATAGTCAAAATCAAAATTTCTCGCGAACCATATATCGCCGTCGGGGTTGCCCGCGACAAAAGCGGTGCATCCGGCGCCCGTTATGCCCAGATCAATCGGCAGGCCTTTGAGCAGGCGCTTTGTAACGAATTGTTCGATTTCCGCGTCGCTCTTCGCGCCTACGGAAAGGAAATCGTCAAAGCCATAGTCGCCATAGTATGTCATGGCGTACATGGGGTAATCGTCCAGCTTTTGAAGCGACCGTAGGCTCCGCAGTTCATTGCCGTAGAACAGCGCAAGGAGTATCGCGATCGACGCGGTCAGCACGCCCGCCGCGATAGCCGCTCTTTTCAAAGCACGCCTTTTCATCTTTTTATACCTTCCTTCTCTGGAATGACGGCGCTCCGTCAAGTTGGCGGCCGGCATCACCGCAGCTCGTCATACGCGGCCTGCCACAGCGCGATAAACTCCTCCGCGCCCAGCGCGCGGAGCTCGTCTTGGAAGGCCAGATAGGTTTCGTCGTTCAGCGGAACAAGGCCCATGGCAAAATTCGCGATCGCGGTATCCACGCAAGGGCCCAGCGCGGCCTGCAGTTCCGCGGCGCGCGCCTCCCGGCCGGCGTCCGTCGGCCAGGTTATGGGGAAAGGTTCTGCCAGATAGCTTCGAATTGTGTCCACTTGCCGGCGCGCGTGGGTATCGGCCTCAATCGGGGAATTTCGCATGAACGCGGCTGGCTCCAGGCCCGGCGTGACCGTATCGCCGGCGATAACGCTTTTCTCCACGATCTCGGTCAGGCGCGCGTAGTCGTCGCCGGCCAGCCATTGCCAGGCGCCGTTTTCAGCCACGGCGTAATCCTCCCCCTCAAGGCCCGCGAAGGCAAGCCGGCCGCCTTCTTCGGTATAGAGCGTGTCCGCCCAGCGGAGCACGGCCGGCACATCCGCGCAGGCGCTCGTGACGGCAAAGGTCCCCCGGCCCACGCCGGCAAGAAGCATGCGGTATACCTGACCGCCCGCATGCGCGAGCGGCGGCAGCACGGCGTAGGACGTGGTTTGGTCCATATTCACCACGGTATACGGCGCGACGCTGATCATACCGCCAAGGGCCTGCGGCGCGTTTGGATCGGACTGAGCCGTGGCGCGCGCGCCTTGAGATTGGCGGAACGCGGCGGGGTCGATCAGCGATTCCGCAAGCGCCATGGCCAGCCACTCGATAAAGGCGCGGTA
>WRGP01000130.1 GCA_009787135.1 Bacillota bacterium
CCCGCCCGGCGGTTCCGGATCGCCCGCCATAGGCTCCTGCGCGAGCACGGCCCGCGGGTCCCCAACCTTGATGGAAACAAGCGAACTGTTGGCCTCATTCCAGCCCGACTCGTTGCCCGGGTATGCCTCCACATTGCCTTCATACGGTGAAAGGAAGTAAACGGTCAGGTTCCACACGCGCCCATAGGCCACGTCCGTAAAATCATTTTCCAGCCCCTCAATGAGAATCTGGCCGTTATTGTCCACAATCCGCACCTTGGTCGTCTGTTCCGTCGTCGTAACCTGGAAAGAAATCGGCTGCTCCATGTTCGGCTGCTCCACAGGGCTGGCGGCCAGGCTAACCACCTTCGCCATACTGGCGTCCGGTATCGGGGTTGGCGCGGAGGTAGGCACCGGCGTGGGTTCCGGCGTGATTGCCGGGGACGGCGAGGGGCCAAAGATGAGCTCGCTCCCCCATTTCACCACCGGCTCGATCATCTCCGGCCGCTGCAGGCCCACATAGGTCACGCCCGCGAGCAGCACGAGGGTGATTGTACAAACGATCACCCAGCGGAGCAGGCGGCCTTTCCCCCTGGGCTCCACCTCATATTCATCGCCCTCGTCGTAGAAGGGGGCTCTATTGTCAAACATGTCGTCGTCCGCTTCGCCGTCGTATCCTTCGTCCGCAAACCGGGCGCTGAGCGGCGCAAAGTCATCGCCCGCCTCCAGTGGGCTGTATGCGCGCGCCTCCTTGGGCAGCGATACAAGGGTATCCTCCATGCGCCCTTCTTTAGGCGGGATCGCGTGCGCCTGTGCCCGCCTGCGGCGCGGACGAGACATATCCGCCTCTTCCCACTCTTGCCTGTCTTCTTGCTGCATTTCAAGCGTTTCAGCATCTATGCGGCGGCGCTGTGACCGTATCTCGCGGTCGTCGTTGCGGTTCATGCGTCCACACCCCACTTCTGTCCATACATGATGCTATTATACATAATAATACCCATGACCACAAGCATAAAATAGCAAATGTTCCCCGGCACGCGCATACACTGCTAAAAAAACGCAAGGAGGCTTTTCCATGCCCCATCCCTCGCCCTTCGACCTGATTCAAAAAGCGTCCCGGCGCGCCACTGCGGCGGACCGCTGGGCCGCGCTAAAGGTCAATACACAGCAGCGCATACCACTTGTCAATAAGCAGCAAAAACCCGCCCCGCCCGAGCTCCCCTATCCCGCATACCAAGAAGAACGGCCCGTCTCGCAGATCCCGCAGCCACCCTTCTCGCCGCCGTCCTTCCCGCAGCCGCACCATCCCCACGTAGACGAGGTGGCGCAACGGCATGAGCAGGCATGGAAAAACGCCATGCCCCTGCAAACATGGACAACCAAACCAGCGCAAGACAAACCGCTTGCCGGCCAAGCGCCTGTCTTTTCAGCGCCTGCTTCCCAGGCGCAGCCGCAGACACCGGACGATGCGTAATACCATTTTGCGTTTGACGCAGCGGAAAAGATCGCAAAATGGTATCACCGCCAACGCAAAGGCGGCTCGCCGCAGAGCCGCCTTTGATCCCGCCGTCAGCGCGTACCGAACCCCATATCTCTCATTGTCATTTACCGGATCGCGTATACCAGCTCCACAGTGGCCGTTATCATCATCTCGCCCTTCATAATGGAGCCGCCTATCGACCCCGCGTCCGCCATCTCCGCCTTCTGGGCACGCGCCTGCGTTGGATAGTTGTTCGTGTTGGGCATCTCGTTTATCTGCTCCAACGCGCCCAGCCATACGCCGGACGCGATCGCGAGCGCGTCGGCCTTGGCGGCCGCGTTGGCCACGGCAAGCGCCATCGCTTGCAGATACACGTCCTTCTCGCGGGAGCAGGCAAAGGTGATGCCATAGGCTTGATTCGCGCCGGCCTTCAGCACCGCGTTCATCACGTCGCCCAAAGTATCCAAATCCTTCACCGCGATGGTTAGCATATGCTCCACCCGATACCCTCGCACCATGGACTCGCTCTCGGAATAATTATATACTGGGTAGATATTGAACGATGCCGTGGAAATGTCGGCCTCCTCAATGCCCATCTGCCGCGCCACTTCGGTCACCGAGGCAATGGCCTCCCCTACTTGCCGCTGCGCCGCGCTGGCTTCCGCGTTTTCCACGGCACATCCCACGGCAAGAATCGCCTGGTCCGGCACGACGGAGAGTGTCGCCGTGCCTTCTGTGCGCAGGGTATTGGCCGCCATGGCAAACGCGGGGCTTGCCAAAAGGCAAAGAAACAGGGCGATGGCGATTGGTTTTTTCATGTGGATTGCTCCTTTTCTATTTTCTTTTTCTCCGCGTGCGTACAATGAAAAACGCGATTCCTGCCGCCGCCGCGGCACAAAGGATGTAGGGAGATGCGATCACCAGAAAGACGGCCGCGTTGTTCATAAATCCCCACGCCGCGCGCAGGGACTGCCTGAAGGCGTTCCCAAGGCGCTGCCCCAAAGGCGCGTCGCCCATTTGGATCTCGGCGACCTCCCGCACATACAGGTGTACCACCGCGTTATCCTTGCGCGCGTTCCAATGGTTCAGCCTGCCCACCAGCGTTTCAATCGTGTATTGAATCTCGCCAAGCCGCGATTCAATCTCTACGACGTCCGACATCGTTTCCGCCTGACCGAGCAGCTCCGTCATGCGCGCGCGCTGCGCCTCATACATGGACAGGCGTCCCCGTGTATCGTAATACTGGTCGGAAACATCCTCAGCCACCATTTCGCTGGCGGTCACCTTGCCGATTGCCGCAACCGCCTCCATGAAGAACGCGAGCGACTGCAGGGGTACCCTGAGCCTCATGGTGGCATAGCGTCCGCCCGCCTGATCCCCATCCTCGGGTTCCCCCCAGACCGATCGGTACTCCGACCAGCCGCCCATGGCGCTAAGCAGATCATCGACGCGCTTTACGTCCGCGTCATACTGCGAGGTCAGCAGTGTGACGGACGCGCTGTGGAGAATGATTGGGGACTGCTCAACTTCCGCCTTCGTCTCCGCCTCCGCGAAGGTTTGCGTGGTCTCCATGTCCATGGGCCTGCGGCTCAGCGCGAGCCCGCCGCCCAGGGCCCGTTCCGCGCGGGGCGCGGGGGGTGCGAGGGGCTCGCTCTTCTCCAGCGGAGCGTCCGCCTCCAGAGACATGTACGCCCTCTGCTTATCCATATCGCCGGCCACGGGAATCTTCATGCCCCCGCTCAGCAGCGAAACGGCGCATACCACCATACACACCGCGGCGGCGGCCACGGCCCATGTTTGCCAGCGAAGCAGCCGCGACCCGCCTGGCTTGATTGGCTCCATTTGTATCGCGGCGCGCCATCTCTCGCCAAAGGACGGCGGTACAGCCACTTTCTCGTCCAGCGACGCAAGCGCTCCGAGCAAAGCCTCATGTTCCTCAAGGCGCGCGGCGCACCGCGGGCATTCCGCCGCGTGCAGACGGAAATCGCCCTTTTCGCCCGGTATCGCGTCTGGGTATGAGGGGAGGAGGGCAATAAATTTCTCACAGTTCATAAATCTTGCCTCCTCTCGTTTCCATAGACGTTTACAACGTCAAATAGTTCCGCGTTTTGGAAAAGATTGGAACGAAGTTTTTCCCGCGCGCGATTGATGCGTGACTTAACCGTCCCCAACGGCGTATCCAGGATCGCCGATACTTCCTCATAGGAAAAGCCCTGCACATCGCGCAGCACCAGCGCCGCGCGCATGTCAGGCTGCAGCGACGCGATGCCGTTGAGCAGCGCGCTCTTGCGCGCGGACGCTTCGGCCAATCGCACGGGATCTGAGGAGGGATCGCTCGCCGAAAATCCCTCGTCCGTCAGCGCGTCCAGCGAAACGGCCGGACGCACCTTTCTCTTTCGGAGAAAATCCAAACAGGTATTGGTGGCAATGCGGTAGACCCATGTGGAAAAAGACGCTTGCTTGCGGTAGGACGCAAGACTGCGCCAGATGCGCACCATCGCTTCCTGCGCACAATCCAGCGCGTCTTCCTTCTCCCCCGCCATGCGAAGGCACAGCGTATAGATCCGTTTCTCATACGCCGTCATCAATTCCTCAAATGCCTCCGCCTCACCATTTTGCGCACGGCGCAACAGCAGGGCGTCCTGTTGCATGGTTCCACCCCCTGTGAAGATAACGGATGGAGCGGCTGGTTTGTTGCACAGGCCAGCGCGCCCTTGCGAAAAAGGCGGATGACAACCCGCCCGCTGCCCTCTCGCAGGGACGAACCGCCATCCGCCTCAGGCGCGGATGAAGCGCGCAGAAGCTTAGCATCTCCTGGTCTGGCTGTTCAGCGCTCAGCCTACCCTCTCGTTGGCTTCCGCCGGCAAATCTTCCGCGTCTCCTTCAGGGAGGACTTCCCCCGCCGGAGCGGCCTGCGCCTGCGGCAGCACGATCAACTCCGGATGCACTTCAATACTATACTCGTCAACCCACGCCTGGTACTGGGTATCAAAGGCAGCCGACTGCTCCTTGGCCAACAGCGCCGCGCGGATCTCCTCCGCAAGCGCTTCCGTAATGGGAAGCGCGCCGCCCGGCACGTCGCCCACGTACTGGATGAGATGCACGCCGAATTGGGTGAGGACCGGCTCGCTCACATCGCCGACCTTTTCAAGGGCCATGGCCGTGTCGCGGAAGGTCGTATCCCACACCACAGAATTCTTATGCACCATGTAGCCTTCCGCGTAGTATGCCATGCCGGGGTCTTTGCCATATTCCGCGATGAGCGAATCAAACGTGGCGCCGCTCTTCAGCTTGCCCAAGATTTCATCCACCTGCGCCGTAAGCGCGGGCAGGATCGTTTCGCGAAGCGCGGCGCACTTCTCCTCCATCTCGGCCAGCTCCGCCTTCTTTGCGTCGATATCGGCCTGGATCGCCTCAGGCGCGCGGGGTTCGATCTCCTCATCATCGACTGGTTCCGCTTCATTTTCCAGCGCGTACAGCTCGTCGTTGAGCGCGTCAACCGCCGACTGGGCCGCCGCTATATCCGTGTCACAGGCCTCTATTTCCGCGGCGATTTGTTCGGGAATATCCAGCAGGATGTGCTTGATCATGCGGTAGCCCGCGGGCACATAAAGCCCTTCGGAGCCATAATAGTTCGTCCGTATCTCATAGGTCGCGGCATCGTCTCCGTAGCTCGCCTTGCTGTCTTCCACGCGCTTTGCGTACTCGGCGTCAACCTTTGCCTGATCGACGACGGTATCCCCCGTTACAAGCTGATACAGGCGCATATTGGGAATGTTGGCAAGATAGCGTTCGACCTCCGATTCCTTCGTGTAGCCATTGTCCTCCAGCAATTGCAGCCCCTCTTCGCGCGAGATGCCGTAATAGTTCTGGAGCTCGCCCAGCTCATTTTCAAAATTCTCTTCCGCCTCCTTGCGATACGCCGCCATGTCCTCCTCGGTGATCTCCCCAAGGCCATATTCCTCGATCTTACGGCTTATAACCGTGTCTTGGATAAGGCAGTTTATAGCCTCGTCGCGAATAAGCGCGATTTCATCGGCGCCCAGCGTCATTCCGTAATTGGATAAATAGTCATTATACTCGTTGTATAGATAATCAAAGATCTCCTGCACCTGGCTGAGCAAAATTTCGGTATCTCCTACCTTGATGACGACAGCCTTGATGACGACAGGATCCAGAGCCTCCGCGGCGGCGCAGGCGGCCAGCGATACAACAACCAGCAGCAGAGCCCAAAAACGTACCTTTTTCATGCGTGATCCCCTTTCAGTTACTTCGTGTTAGTATGACATAAGATAGACGTAGATACAAGCTGTTTTCCCTCCGCACGGTGAAATTATGAAAAATTGTTAACAAGTTGTTCAAATTTCCACATTTGAAAAATCAAGAATATAAGAGATTTCAGGAGCAATCATGAGTAAATCATCAAATTTAATGCACAATGCTGCCATATCCATCTTGTTTAACTTTGACTTTCTTTGATTTTATGGATATAATACGCTCACACGTACGTGTTTACTGAAAAAAAGGAGGCCAAACCTATGGTAACGCTAGCCAGAATAAACGCTGTCCCCACCCCGCGCCGCCGCGTGTATTCCCCCTGGGGCTTTGCGGACGATTTTTTCCGTCCCTTCCCGGAGGTCATGCATTCCCCCTTACGCGCGGACCTGAAGGAAACCGAAGGCGCGTATCTGTTTGACGCGGAGCTTCCCGGCTTTACGCCGGAGGAGATCGACGTAACCGTGCAAGACGGCGTACTTACCGTCGCCGCGGAACACAAAGAGAACGCCGGGGACACGCCCGCGTTCACCGCGCGCTCCCTCCGCCGCAGCTTTGCCCTTGAAGGCATCGACGAAGAGAATATTGCCGCGCAATGCAAAAACGGCGTTCTCCGCGTCACGCTGCCAAAGGCCAAAGCGCAGGAGGCGGCCGCACGGAAGATAGCGGTGAACTTTGAGGGATGAAACGTGAAAACACCCGGTCTCCGTCCGCCGGGCCATCTTTGGCCCGGCGGGTGGCGCATGGGCCACCGGAGACGCGCGTATGCCCGTCGCATCCACA
>WRGP01000131.1 GCA_009787135.1 Bacillota bacterium
TCCACCCCCTCCAATGAAGTGATATTTGCCAATGCGTTCACGTGGCGGGAGCGGCAGGCGGAGTGGGAGGCGGAAAAGAAAGAATCCTTGAATTTCTGGGATTTGAAGGATAAAGCGCTGTTTTATGCGCTCTATTGGGATGGCCCCAGTACCATGGGGATGCCGGATGAGGACGACTTGACGGTCGAGCAGGTGCTGTCGATAGCGAGGGACACGCTGATTGAAAACGGGGTGACGCCCGAGGCTATCGACAACACCAGGGTTTCTGTAAATTTCTGGGTTGACATTATCAACGGCGCTGAGGCGTATCAATATTGGATTCTTACTTATTTTGAGAAAGACGACGATGAAAATGAGTCTTTGGTGTATCAAGTGAATATACAGAAGGATGGCACTGCGTTTGTGGTATACAATCAATATGTAGATGGAGAAGCAAATGGGTGATTCATAATAGCGGAAAAAGGGGCTGTCACATCAAGTGGCAGCCCCTTTTGATTGGTTTGCCCTTATGCCTTCCGCACCGGAATCATCAGATCCAGCTGCGCATAGTCCGAGTCCATTTCCCCCTGCAGATGCGTATACGCGTTCAAATGCTCCTCCAGCGAATCGAACATATTCTCCGGAGACCCGTTGCCGCGGTAGGCGTATTCCCCGTTCGTGCGCACCCATTCCTCCAGCCAGGCCCACTCGTGGAAATCTCCCATCCGGATCATGTGCGCGGCATACAGCCCGCCGGGGAACCATTTCTTTTGGAGCGGCTCCGGCACCGTAAGGTCTTCCGGAATGGTGAGCCAAAATTCATAGCCGTGGGCGTTTGATGCGTCAGCCGGGTTTGGATGGTTGAAACCGTAGAGCCGCACGTCCGGCTTGCGCCTGGTGATGTCTACTGACCGGGCAAAGCGGAAAATACGCTCGCCGGCCACGTTCTCGGGCTCGCCGCCAATAAAATGGCTGGCCGCGACGGTGGCGGGCGGCAGGTATACGATGCGAACGTCCCGCAGCTTGTGCAGCGTAGCATCCGCCTGGTTTACATCGTTCATGGTTCGTACTTCCTTTCGTTTAGACTTGTCGTCCGGCGCGGTCTGGATCAGGGACCAGATCGCGTCGTCGCTTAGATGCTCCTGCAGACGAAGGGTCTGGATTTGGCGCAGGCGGAAGATGAGGGTTTGCAGAATGGAACGCAGGGTAGAGAGCGCGTCGATCTCGTCGCCGAGTTCCTGTGCATGCCGCTCGAATGTGTCCATCGCCCGGAGAGTGTCGTCGCTGCGAAGCAGCTCCGCGATCTGCCGGAGCGGGATGCGCAGCTTGCGCAGCAGAACGATTTGTCCAAGCCTCGTCATGTTGGCCTCGTCGTACGTCCGGTACGCGTAATCCTCCGGCCTTATGCTCTCGATCAGGCCGAGCTGCTCGTAATAGCGCAAGGTTCGGGGCGTAATGCCAAATCTGCGCGTCAGCGCCGTGATCGTATGAAGGTCCCGCATGCCAGCCTCCCCCCGTTTCGATAAGGAGCGTGATTTCCAGAGCACTCTGCGGGTTGAGTATAGCACTTGACGCGACGTCAGAGTCAAGGGGGAATGTATCGGTTGTTGTGACAAGATAAGACAAAGAGAGAACGCGCGGAGCCCCCGGCGTTCCCCCTTACTCCCTACTCACGGCACCTGCCGTAAACTCCCCATCCCCCTAAGCGTGCGCGCAAACACCCACAACCCTTTTGCTTTCAGCGGCGCGTGCCGGAACAGGACGCCATAGCATTTTTTTGCCTCCTCCGCCTGTGCGGGGCTAGCGCCGTAGCGGCCGTATCCAAGCAGGGTGACGGCATCGGCCGCGGCAAGCAGCCCGCTCTCCTCAGGCACGGCGCTCTGGATGCGCAGCGCGTGCTGGATCGGCGATTCAGAGGGATAGGCCGTAAGCTCGGACGCGTTGAGAATGCCCAGTATACCGCGGTACCAAAGCAGCAGCCGCTCGTCGTCGTTTCGGCATTGGCGGCCGGCGATCGCCTCGGGCCTCACCCATAACACGCGCCAGACAACGGCGCCTGTCAGGAGCAGCATAACGAGCCAAAGCCACCATTTGCCGTTCTTCTTCTTATTTTCATGATCCTGCGCAGGGGTTTCTTCCGGCGCAGGCTCCGGCGAGGGTGCCGGCTGCGAATCATCCGGCGCGGGGGTAGGCGTTTCTTCCGGCGCGTCCTGCCCTGGCGGAGGGTTTTGGTCCTCTCCGGAACCATCCGGCGATTGAGGATCGTCAGACGTTTCAGGCTCCGGCGAGGGGGAAGGTTCCGGCGGCGGTTCCTCGCCCTGGCTGTCATCCGGCGCCTGTTCGGGCGGCTGCCGGTTCTCATCCCCGCGCGGGCCGCCCAGGCCTTCCGGCGGCGTGGCGTCAACAGCAATCCAACCAAAGCCGTCAAAGTACACCTCGGCCCAGGCATGCGCCTTTTTGCTGGTTACCAGCGCTATGCCGTCCACCGGCTGCACCAGATAGCCTTCCACATAGCGCGTGGGCAGCCCGGCGACGCGCCCCATAACAGCCATGGCCGAGGCAAAATAGGTGCAGTATCCCTCCTTGCCGCGCAGGAGGAAGTAGGAGACAAAATCCTGATTGCTGGGCGGCGTTTCCGGCGTAAGGGTGTAGCGGTAGTTATTCCGCAGATAATCGCGGATCGCCAGCGCCTTTTCCAGCGGCGTCGCGGCCCCGGCGGTTACGCGCTCCGTAAGCGACCAGACGTCGGCGGCGATATAGTCATGCAGCCTTATGTAGTCGGCCATATCGCGATTTTCACCCAGCGCCGCCGCCCGCGCGAGGAGGGCGGGCAGGCGGGGGTCGCTCGCGCTGACCAGAGGCGCGGTCATGGAAAAGGTGTCGCCCGCCTTCAGATCGCGCGTGATAAAGACCTCGCCGGAGGCATTGAAATAGGGCACCAGCGCCATGGGCGTGTTCAGATCGGCCAGGCGGGCAGGCACAAACAGGGTGGACGCGCTGTCCGCCTGCATGGTGACGCTGATGGGAATGGTCTCAAACAGGCCGGCGTCGCGAAGCGAAGCGGGCGGCCGGTTTTCGTCCATGATATCGGCACGGGCGCCGCGCTGGCGTGGGTCCGCGTACAGGTAACGGCGCGAAGGCATGGTGTCCATCCAGGACAAGCCCGTGTAGAAATTCATCACCACGCCCCGAAGCAGCAGGGGATGAGAGGTTTCCACGGTCATGACAGGATGCTCCTGGATGTTCACGGGGCCGCCCAGCCGCGTTTCGAGCGGCTTGAAGCCGTCCACCTGGATGGAATAGACCGTGCGCGGCTCCGTAAAAAACAGCCTGTCGGTGATATAGGTGCGCACCTGTTCGGCGAAGTCTTCAAGCGTTGGGGAGACAATGCGCGCCAGCGGATGGATCCCCAGCGCGAGCAGCACGGCCAGCGCCGACGCGGCCAGGATGCGGCCGTAAGGCGTCTCCTCATGGATGGAGCGGGCGAACAGCGCGCACAGCGCGATGAGGGCCGGGACGGTCAAAAAGAGCACGTCACGCCCGCCGGAGAACCAGATGACCAGCATGGATACCATGGTCAGCGACAGCGCGGGGTAAAACCCCGCGCCCTGCTTGGCCATGGCCCAGCCGCAAAACGTCAGCAGCGCGCCCGCGATGACGGCGGCCTCCTCGCCGTATATGCGCAGCGGCTCCGCGTTGCCGCGCAGCAGGTGGATGGCCGCGCTGAACAGGCCGGTCATGCGCGGTATGCCGCCGCCGGGGAGCAGGTAGATCAGAAAGAAAGCGCCGCATCCCAAACAGGCGATCCACCGCGCCCTGCCGCCGATGTCGAAGACGGCGCACATCGCGGCGATGAACAGGCAGACAAAGACCGCCGTCCGGGCCGAGCCCATGGACAGCGCGCCAAGCAGCGGCAGAACCAGGCCCAGCGACAGCAGCAGGCCGATTAAAGCGGGCCAGAGGAAGGTTGGAATGCGCGCGCGGAGGGCGCGTAGGGGTTCTAGCAAGGCAGCCTCCTGGTCTCAAATAGTGTGCTATGCCAATTCCGCCGAGATCGGCATGACTTCGACATCATTGCGCATCAGCCGGTGTACAAGCAGGGCAATGCCTTCATCTTCCACATCAGCGGCGATGAGCACCCGTACCCGGGGTCCCATGCGCCGGATGCGCAGAATCATGTCCGCGATCATCGGGTTCATACGGCTGGTGATAATGGCCGTGGAGCCCGTACGCCGCATCCTTCGGGTTTCCAGCAGGAGCACGCGCTCAAACTCCTGCGCGCCGTCAAACGCGCAGCGTCCCAGCGCGTTCAAGACGTACGCCAGATCCTCCTGCCCGGCGGCGTTGATATCCGTGGGCGTGTCGGTCAAAAGCGGCATGCGCACCGGCGCGCCTTCCTGCAGCGCGGCCAAAGCCACGGAGGCGGCGGCCTCGCAGATGGCATCGCGGGCGAAAGGCATCCTGTCCATGGGCACATCGGGCGGCGCGCAATCCACCAGCAGCAGCGCGTCGGGCTTCATGGGCTGCTCGTACACGCGCACCAGCAGCTCCTTGCGGCGCATGGACAGCTTCCAGTGGACCTTTTTGAGCTCATCCCCCTGCTGGTAGGCGCGAACGTCCGTGGGCATGGTCGCGTCCTCAAACGCGCGGGAGATCGTGCTTTCATTGTCAGACTCGCCGGGGCTGAAGGCCAGGGGTTCCGTCACGTACACCTGCGGGATGACCACAAACTTCTCACCGCCCGCGTCCGCCCTGCGGTGCACTGAGAAAAGGCCGAATACATCCTGCAGACACACGCCGGATATGCCGGCGGGGTATTCGCCCACGTGCGGGCAATAGAGTGGCTGCTGGATGACGCTGGTGACAAAAGGCGTGGCCGCGGCGTGTATTTCAAAATCCCCCGCGCCGTTGGGCATGCTGATGAGCAGGCGGAGGGAAGCGATGGGCAGGGGGCAGCGATGGGCGAGGGTGATCGACAAATTGACCTGCCCGCCCCGCGTCACGTGGCCGTTATCCAGCGAGCAATTCAGGGACAGGGTGCGCTGAGTCCAGAAGACAGCCACACAGCTTGTCAGCAGCATGACGGCGAGCGTCCAGAAGAAAAGCCAAAACAGCTCGCCGGCCGTAGATAGCGCGCACACCAGCAGCAACGCCGCGCATAGCAGGAGCATGACAGCGCGCCTGGTCATGGCACGCGAACAGGCACCTGGGTGGTTTCTAAGATGTTGGTGATGATGCGGTCCGCCGTAACGGCTTTCATGCGCGCCTCGGGGCTGAGCATGACGCGGTGGGTCAGGACCGGGAGCACCATATGCTGCACGTCCTCCGGCAGGATATAATCGCGGCCCGCCAGAAGGGCGCAGGCCTGCGCCGCCTTGACGAGCGCGATGGCCGCGCGCGTGGAGACGCCCAGCTGCAGCGCGCCAAGCCGCCTTGTGCCCGCCGCGATATTGGCGACATACGAGCGCACCTCGCGCGAGCAATAGATGTTGCCGACAGCGGCCTGCATCTGCAATATATCCTCCGCGGTGCATACGGGGGTCAGCTGCGAGAGCGGCGTGGTCTGCGCGGAGTACCTCTCAAGAATATCCATCTCGTCTTCCACGGACGGATAGCCTATGGCGATGCGCATGAAAAAGCGGTCCATCTGCGCTTCCGGCAGCGGATAGGTACCGACAAATTCCACGGGGTTCTGTGTGGCGAGCACCAGAAACGGCTTTGGCATGTGATGGGTCACGCCGTCCACGGTGACCTGATACTCTTCCATGACCTCCAGAAGAGAGGATTGCGTCTTGGGCGAGGTGCGGTTGATTTCATCCGCCAGCACAATCTGGCTCATGACCGCGCCGGGTTTATACTCCAGCTCTCCTGTTTTAAAATTGACGATGGAAAAGCCGGTTACGTCCGAGGGGGTGACGTCCGGGGTAAACTGGATGCGCTTGAAGGAACAGGCCAGGGATTTCGCCAGCGCGCTGGCAAGCGTCGTTTTCCCCACGCCCGGGACGTCTTCAATGAGGATGTGCCCCTTGCAAAGGAGAGCGATCAGCGCAAGCTCAATCACATCTTCCTTGCCGACGATGACCTTGGCGATGTTCTGCTGTAGCGCGCGGATGATCCGGCGGGGTTGCTGCATGGCGTTACCTCTCTTCTTATGTTTGCCTTATATATTATAATAGATACGCTTGAAAAGTACAAGCGTTCCCTGTATGCTTATAGGGGCGAACACAGGAGCTGCCTATGCCGGCCGCGCGCAATTGGCAGATAGTTCTTGTCGCTATACAACGCGTACCGGCACAAAAAGCGTGCAAGGAGTGCAATATGGCGAACTGGGCCGGGCACCTAATCCGCAGGGAGGCGGAGGTGGATTCCACAAATTGGCAGGCGCGCCTGTGGGCGCGCGAGGGCGCGCCGCACGGGGCGGCGGTCATCGCCGGGGCGCAAACAGCGGGGCGCGGCCGGCGCGGGCGGGCATGGTCGTCCGCGGCCGGCATGGGCCTGTGGCTTTCCATGGTGGTCAAGCCAAAGGTTCCCCAGGCGGAGTACCCGATGCTCGCCTTCGCGGCGGCGCTT
>WRGP01000132.1 GCA_009787135.1 Bacillota bacterium
ACTTTTGCGCGTCCGTCAGCCGCTTGCCCGCCGGGTGTGGCTGCCCCAGCAGATAGGGAACCAGCGGGTGCATGCCCGCGGTGGTGAAGAGCACTGTGGGGTCATTATCCGGGATCAGCGACGCGCTGGGGATGACAGCGTGCCCGTGATCCTGAAAGAACTTGAGATACATGGCGCGAAGCTCGTTCGCGGTCTGCGGTTTCAACGAAATCACTCCTTTGCTTGAGGATGCATTATCGCATGGAAAGGCGAGATTTGTCAACAATTTCATAAAGAATTGATACGCTTGACAGGCATCCTTAGATTTTGGAAATAAAGAAATGGTGGAATTTTTGCTATGCTTACAAACGTTAGTTAACCAAATAGGGTGAAAATTGCGATTGAATTATCTTCCAAGTTGGGTGAAGAAAAATTTTTGGGCCGGGTGTACAATTTGCTTATAGGAAATGGGGTGTTGAAACGATGAAGGAATCGATCAAAGTAGTGCTGAGCGACGTCATCGCCAGCTATCTGGAGGAGCGGCGGAGTATAGCCGCTTTGAACGCGGCGTATCGCCGCGTGGAGGCTTATGCCAAACCCGTGACGGCCGAACCCGACGCCGCGGTTTTGAATATCGTATCGCCCAAACCGGATAGGTTTTGTTTAGCGCAATGGCTTCAAAGCGGGGAGAGAAGCGCTGCCTACGCCATGCTTTCCCGTGCCTCCGGGGAAAACCTCATCCCCAAAGCGCTGAACCCGGGCGCGGAATACCACACGCTGAAAATTTGCGGGTTGAATGCGGGTATGGACTGGACTCACTTTGGGGGGACAGGCGCGGACCCTAAAAATCCGCATGGTTTAAACGTCCGCGCGTATAAACAGGAATCAAGCCTGGGAAAAAAAGCGGCGGATATCCTGCGCGAAATCGGCGTTCCAAAGGAAGGGTTTCCAATATATGCGGGAAGCGATTCTGATGACGACGGATAACATGGATTTGCTGCGCCACGTCACAAGGGAGTTGTATCCCGGCATTGCCAAACGCTATCAGACGACTTCCCGGCAGGTAGAACAAGCGATCCGTCACGCTAAAAATGTCGCATGGGACCATGGCGGAGCGGATACGATAAAGCGATTATTTGGCGACTCGGACAACCGCTATACGGACAAACCGACGAACCGGGCGCTGATTGCCCTCGTCGCCGATCAATTGCGGTTTGAAAGAATGTACCGACAAAGTTATACGCTATGAGCAAAGTATCTTCAAGATTCTTTGGCGCAGCTATGTGGGAACTTTAGACAGCCCCCACATACGCCGCTAAAATTTCAAACGTATTTTCCAGTCCCTTCACATGCGTCCTCTCATACCCGTGCGTGCCCAAAACCCCCGGCCCAATCAGCCCATGCCGGATATCCAGCCCCGTTCTCAGCGCCGCGTCCGCGTCAGAAGCATAGTGCGGCACAAACAGGTCCAGCGCGTACGCAACGCCCGCCCTTTCCGCCGCGTCCACCAGCCCGTCCACCACGTCCTGATGATAGGGTGAAAACCGGTCCATCACGCAGATGGATACCTTTTTCTCATCCGAGTAATTCGTCGGCCCGCAGCAGCCAATGTCAATGGCCAGCAGTTCCTCCGTATCCTCCGGCAGGCCGCTTCCTCCGCCATGGCCCACTTCCTCATAGAGCGAGAAGTGCGCCGTTACATGGCGGGGCAGCGCCGCCTTCTCCTCCTTTACATACTTCATGAACGCCAGCAGGACCGCGATGGACGCCTTGTCATCCAAATAACGGCTTTTGATGTACCCGCTCTGCGTAAACACGGTCATAGGGTCAAGCGCCACCAAGTCTCCGCACCGGACGCCCAGTGCCGCCACATCCTCGGCGCTCCTTACATCCTCGTCCAGAAACAGGTACAGGTTTTTTTCATAATCCGCCGTGGCCATGCGCGCTTCCTGGTCCATCAGATGCAGGCTGGAGTTCAGCCGCCGCATGGCGCCCGTATAGATCTTGCCGCCCCGGCTGTATACCCGCACGTTCGCCATCTCACACTGGAAGGGATACAAGCCGCCTACGTTGCACACCCGGATTGTCCCGTCTGGGTTCACATACCGCACCATCAGGCCGATATCGTCCCCATGCGCCGACAAAACCAGGCCGTTGCCCTTGCCGCCCAGATCCACGGCAACGCCGCCCTTGCGAAGGCGCGCGGGCGAATAGCGAAGGCGCTCCGCCTCTTCGATCAAATAGTTCTCAAGCGGCCGGTATTGGCCTGTGGTGCTGTCGATGGCCAGTACGTTCCGAAGCTGGCCAATCATATACTCGCGATACGCGTCCTTCAAGGTGCTGTCTCCTCTCATCCGGCGTGTTTCGACAGGGTCCGGCGCTATGGCCATCCAGGCCAAATCTTAAAAAGGGGCTTTCCTTCGCTTCGCTTTTCTGATAAAGGAAAGAAGCGTCTTCCGTTCATGCGTTCGCCCCATCCGCCCATCCGCGCCGCACGGCATCCAATATCACATCCGCCAGCTGCCGCTTTGTCATCAGCGGAAGCTCCGTAACGCCCTCTGGCGTCACCAGCGAGGCAATGTTCGTATCCACGTCAAACCCAGCGCCTTCCCGCGACACGTCGTTGGCCACCACCAAATCCGCCCGCTTGGAAAGCAGCTTTCGCTTTGCGTTCTCTACAAGGTTCTCCGTTTCCGCCGCGAACGCCACAAGAAACTGGCCCGGGCGCTTGGCCGCGCCGACGGCTTCGGCCACGTCGGGCGTCTGGGAGAAATGAAGGGTGAGCCCGCTTACGCCGTCCCGCTTTTTGATCTTGTTTTCAGCGGGCGTGTCTTTTCGAAAATCACAGGGCGCCGCGGCCTGTATAATAGCGTCCTGGCCGGCGGCCCGCGCCATGACAGCGTCAAGAAGCTCCGCCGTCGTCATAACGCGCGCCACCTCCGCCCCGGCGGGCGGATCAAGGCTCACCGGCCCGGACACAAGCGTCACTTTTGCGCCGCGCGCCAAGGCCGCCTCCGCGATCGCATACCCCATTTTGCCGGAGGAGTGGTTGGAAATGTAGCGCACAGGGTCGATCGGCTCGCGCGTCGGCCCGGCGGTGACCAGCACCCGCTTGCCTTTGAAATCCTGTTCCCTTGTAAGAATCGCCAGCGCGGCCTCCGCAATCTCCGCGGGCTCGGCCATGCGGCCCTCGTCCACGTCCCCGCATGCCAAAAAGCCCGTGCCCGGGCCCACCGTAAGCACGCCTCTTGACGTGAGCGCATTCAAATTTCTCTGTATGGCGGGGTGCCGCCACATGTTCGCGTTCATCGCCGGGGCAAGAAGCACCGGCGCGCTTGTAGCCAGCAGCGTGGTGGAGAGCATGTCGTCGGCAATGCCGTTTGCGTACTTGCCCATCAGGTTCGCCGTCGCCGGCGCGACCACGAACAGATCCGCCGCCCTGGCCCACGAAATATGCTTTATCTCCCACTGCGTGGGCTCCTCAAACATGCCGCTGGACACGGGACGCCCAGACAGCGCCTGAAACGTCAGCGAAGGCACAAAACGGCCGGCGTTTTCGGTCAGGATCACCCGCACGTCCGCGCCGAGCTTTTTCAGGCGGCTTGTCACCTCGCACGCTTTGTACGCGGCGATGCCGCCCGCGACGCCCAGCACCACGGTACGGCCTTCCAGCGGCGCGTTCATTCGTTTAACTCAAAAGGCGCGTCGTGATCAATCAGGCCGCGATTGATTTCCTGCACGGCGACGGAAACCGGCTTGGTCTCTTTTGTTTCGATCAACGGCTGCATGCCCGCCACCAGCTGGCGCGCGCGCTTGGCCACCTTTACCACCAGGGTATAGCGGCACTCGGCTTGATCTAGCAGCTCAATGACGGATGGGTTGGTAATGGCCATACTGGCTTCCTCCTTGCGCGAAACGCGCTATAAAATGTTGGGACGGTACCGCACGGTATTCTGCCGCTCCGCGGCGACGATGGCCGTTAGCGTTTGATACGCTTCCTCCACGGTTTCATTGATCAGCGCGTAGCGGTACCTTGATACCTGCTCTATTTCACCGCGCGCGTTGTGAAGCCTGCGCTGGATGTCCGCCTCATTTTCCGTGTTGCGGCTGCGGAGCCTGCGCTCCAATTCCGCAAAGGACGGGGGCAAAATGAACACCGTCACGCATTCGGCCAGCTTGGACATGACGGACATGGCCCCCTGCGTGTCAATGTCCAGCAGCAGATCACGCCCCTCGTCGAGCATCTGCATGACGGGCTTGAACAGCGTGCCATAGCGATGGCCGTGTACCATGGCCGTTTCCAGAAATTCTCCGGCTCGCTCCACCGCGCCAAACTGCTCCTCAGTCAGAAAATGATAGTGAACGCCGTCCAGCTCTGTAGCCCGCGGGAGACGCGTGGTGGCGGAGACGGAGAATACAAAGCCGCCGTCCCGCGCGAGGAGCAGTTCCGCCAGCGTTCCCTTGCCTGCCCCGGCCGGGCCGGAAATGACCATCAACACGCCCCTGCGCATGTCAGGTCTCCTCATCCAAGCGGTTGGCGACCGTCTCTGGCTGCACGGCACAGAGCACCACATGGCCTGAGTCCATCACCAGCACCGCGCGCGTTCTGCGGCCAAACGTCGCGTCTACCAGCTGGCCGCGCTCCTGCCCTTCGCGGATGATGCGCTTGACAGGCGCGGAGTCCGGCGCGACAATCGCGATGATCCTCGCCACGTTGACAATGCTTCCAAAACCAATGTTTAAAAACCGCATGTTCCACCGCCTATTCGATATTCTGTACCTGCTCGCGGATCTTTTCGATCTCCGTCTTTAATGCTACCACAAGCGCCGCGATCGTCAGATCCGACGCCTTGGAGCCGATGGTGTTGACCTCGCGGTTAAGCTCCTGCACGAGAAAATCCAGCTTGCGCCCTACGGGCTCCGTGGCTTTCAGGCAATCTTGTATCTGCCCTATGTGGCTCTTCAGGCGCACCAATTCCTCATCTATGGCCGCCCGGTCGGCGAAGAGCGCGACCTCCTGCGCCAACCGCTGCGGATCGGGCGGCGCGGCCAGCAGCTCTTCCACGCGCGCGTTCAGCCGCGCCCTGTAATCGGCCACCACATCGGGCGCGCGCAGGGTGATTTGCTCCGCACCGGCTGTAAGGCGCCCGATCCGATCTTGCAGGTCCGCCGACAGGGCCTCGCCCTCCTGCCCGCGCATGCGGGCTAACACATCCAGCGCGCCTTGGAGCGTCGATACGCACAGCGCCGTAACAGCGTCCTGATCGTCGTCCCTTTCCGCCACGGTCAGCACGTCCGGCATGGAGGCAAGGCGCGTGAGAGAGCGGTCGTCCTGAAGGCCTGTTTCCGCGGCCATGAGGTCAAACGCCCGCGCGTAAGCACGCAAAAGCGAAGTATCGACCCTAACCTCCCGCGCGTCATCCCGGCTGTTTCGGTAGGTCAAAAACACATCGGCATGCCCACGGCTGAGGCGCGCGGCCAACGCTTTTCGGATCACATCCTCCAGAAATAACATGCCGCGCGGCACACGAAGGTTTAGATCCAAGAACCGGTGGTTGACTGTCTTGATTTCAACGGACATCTCGCGGCCGTCCGTCTCCTGACGAAAACGCCCATAGCCGGTCATGCTGCGCACAGTCGTCCCTCCAAGCGTGAAGCGTCATAATGGAATAGTATACCACCTTTTGGCATCTTTAGCAAACGCGTGAACTGCGATAAAGCCATGGTCTTTGGCGTCCGGCACATAGTTCACCGGCTCGCCAGATACTCCTCCAGACACCAGTTGTTCTCCCGCATCAACCGGGCGTGCGGCTGGCCGACATAGCGAATATGCCAAGGCTCGGCGGCAATGCCCGTGATCGCCTGCTTTTCCTCCGTGAAGCGTATGACGAACCCATAGTCCCAACAATGTTCCATCAGCCATTTGCACTGTTTTGTCAGCGGGAAGCTCTCCCCCGGCACCGTTACGTCAAACGCCAAACCCGTATGGTGCTCACTGTAGCCCGCTTTGGCCACGTACTGCGCCGCGGCAGCCTGCGCGTTTGCGGCGCTCATGCCCTGCTGGCGGTATTCATAGACCCTGTTATCCCACAGCTGCTGCTGGTAAGCGACCGAACGGTATCCGGCGCTGATCTGCCAGTTGGTCACCCCTTCGGCGATAGCGGCGGACAGCATGCGCATCAGCGCGTCCACCGCGGTGCGGTTCCCCTCAATCTCGCTGCCCTTGATGGTTACGACATTTTTATCGCAGTAATCGCGCATGCGCACGAGATCGGACGGCACAAAGCCTTCGGCTACCGGGTTTTGCCCGTTGACAAGCGGGGGCATCGGATCGCTGGCGGTGCCGGGCGCGGGAGCAAAGATCATGCCGCCCTCCGCGGCGGAGTTGGACAGGAGCTGAAGGCTGAGCCCCAGGCGGGAAATAGCCGCGCCGACCTTTTCGAGCGCCCTTTGGGGCACGTCCACGTCTATGTATGCCCTATAGCCTATCGCGGCTGCCAAGAGCAGCACAACAAGGATGGATAGAAGCGGAAAACGGCTTCGTCTCATCGTCAATCTCCTCTCGGGTGTATCGGGGGTGCTTTGCTGTAAAGGGTTTGGAAGGGGGGGGTAAAGCGCGCCCCCGC
>WRGP01000133.1 GCA_009787135.1 Bacillota bacterium
TTCGACAGCGCGCGGCACTCGCGGATGCGGCCGGGCATGGCGCGCCCGCCGGGCGCGCCGAAATCAAAGCCAAGCCAATGCGGGGAACGCGCCACGCGCAGGCCTCCTTTGCCAGTGTTCTGATGCTCTATCATGCATTGTAACAAATAAAGGCATGCAATTCAATCATGTTTATCCCTTTTTGCAAGCGGAGCGCATAACATATCTTCTATAGCGGAGGTTGATATGGAAATTCGAGATATTGAAAGCGAGACGGCGGCCCTTGTGAACCGGGAAAGAGCGGCGGAAGGCATTCCTGCGCTAACCCTCAGCGGCGGCTTGACCTATATAGCGAGGCGAAAAAGCCGCGATATGTGGATGAACCGGGAATTGAACCATTTTTCTCCGACGTACGGAAGTCCCTTTGATATGCTGGCCATGTTTGGGGTCAGCTTTACTTCCGCCGCGGAAAACATTGCCATGGGGTTTCAAACGCCGGAATCCGTCATGGATGCGTGGATGAACTCGCAGGGGCACCGGAGCAATATGCTGAACCCGGTTTTTACGGAGATTGGTGTGGGCTATTATAGTGATCCCGGTGACCCACGGGGAGGTCCTTATTGGACGCAACTGTTTGTCAGGCGGTGAGCGGGAAAATTGATAAACACCCGCGGTCACTGGTTTGCCTCGCGGCGCATACGCACGGTCGGGTAATGCCGTAAAAAAAGAGACCGGTCATAATGGATAAAATGGAGGCGGCCCCAGCCGCCCCCATAGCATCTTGCTTATAGCGCCTATGCCCGCCGCGCCTATTCAGCGCTTTCCTCGGCTTCAACTTCTTCCACCGCGGTCTCTTCCGCCGCTTCCTCCACCGTTTCCGGTGGTGTTTCCTCCGCCGCTTTTACCGCTACCGCTTCCGCCGCGTACCGCGCATAATCCACCGGCGTGGCATACACATCATTCTCCGCCTCGCCGCCGATCATGTCCTCACCTGGAATGGCGCTATTATAGAGGAACGCTTCTTCCTCCAGCGCCGCGCGGATGCTCAGGCTGATGCGCTTGGCCTGCGGGTCCACGCCAAGCACCTTCACGCGCGCAATCTGGCCCACCTGCACGGCGTCCTCCACCTTGGCAATGCGCGTCAGCGCGCACTGCGAAATATGCACCAGGCCATCAAGGCCAGGCTCCAGCTCCACAAACGCGCCAAACGCCGTGATGCGAACCACCTTGCCCTCCACGATCATACCGGCGGGATATTTTTCCTCGGCCACATCCCAAGGCCGGGGCTGGATCTGCTTAAAACCGAGCTGAATGCGCTCGCGCTCGGGATCCAGCGAAAGGATCTTCACCTGTATCTCCTGATTTGGAGAAACCAGCTCGCTTGGATGCTTGACACGGCCCCAGCTCAAGTCCGTCACATGGATCAGCCCGTCCACGCCGCCGATATCCACAAACGCGCCAAAATCGGTCAGCCGGCGGACAATGCCCTTGACAACCTCGCCCTCGGCAAGCTTAGACCAGATCTCATGCTTGCGGGCGGCCGCTTCCTCCTGTATGGCGGCCTTGCGGGAACACACAATGCGTTTCTTTGCCTTGTCCACCTCGATGATCTTCAGCTTCATCTCTTTTCCGATGAAATCCTCGATCCGCTCCACATAGCGCTGTGAGAGCTGTGAGGCGGGGATAAAGGCGCGAATACCCGTGACAGAGGCAATCAAGCCGCCCTTGACGGCGTCCACGCCCTTGCCGGTGACAAATTCGCCATTTTCAAACTGCGCCATCAGCTTTTCCCAGTTGCGGCGGTTGACGATGTTTCGCTGGGACAAAAGCACATTGCCCTCGCCATCGTTGACCTTGACAACCTCGACCTCGATTTCATCGCCGACCTTCACATTCTCTGAAACCAGGTCGCTGCGCTTGATCAGGCCGTCGGACTTGTAGCCGATGTTCACGCACACCTCGTCCTCTGTGAGCTGCACCACGGTGCCGGTGATCGTCTGGCCCGTGCGGATGGTCACAAGGGTTGCCTCAATGTCCGCCATAAAGTTGTTTCGGGCGCTCTCCTCAGCGGGTATGGGCTTTTGAAGCGTTTCCGGCATCTCCGCGGGCTCCGCCGGCACCTCCGCAACCGCCGCTTCCACATCTTCCACGGCCTCTGCCGCTTCCGCGGCCTCTGTCGTTTCCACGACCGCTGTCGCTTCCACGGCCTCTGTCGCTTCCGCGGCCCCCGCCGCCGTTTCTATGGAGTCAGCAGCCGGTTGGACGGCCAAAGTGTCTTCGACTTCCTGCTGGACATCCTTTTCCAAGTCGTTCATATGTGTCGCAACCTCCTTAAGTAACCAATCCGGCGTGGAGGCGCCGGCGGTAATCGCAATATAATCGGACGCCCGAATCCCCGCGGGGATGTCGGCGGCTGATTCGATCAGAAAAGTACGGCCGCACCGGCCGCGGCAGGTCTCATACAGCGCGCGGGTATTTGCGCTGCTTACGTCTCCCACAACAAGCACGACATCCGCGCGGCCGGCGATAGCCTCGGCTTCGCGCTGCCTTTGCTCGGTAGCGCCGCAAATGGTGTTCGCGACCGTAAGCGACGCGACCTTACGGGTCAGACGCGCCACAATGTCCTGCCACGCACGCTTTGTCAGCGTCGTCTGCGCGACGACGAGCGCACGGTCAAGCGGTTCCATCGCTTCGGCTTCGCCGACGCTGCCGATCACCTTCACAGGCCCCTTGCACCAAGCCTTGGTAGCTTCTACCTCCGGATGATCCGCCTGCCCGGCGATGAGCACTGTTTCTCCCTGGCGGCTATAGCTCTCCACAAGCTTATGCACGCGGGCGACATTGGGGCAGGTTACGTTCACCACGCGCAACCCACGCGCCGCAAGGCATGTGATCGTATCCGGCGGCACACCGTGAGAGCGCAGGATTACCGTGCCTTCCGTGATCTCCTCCGGCGTGTCCACGACCCTCAGGCCCGCTTCCCGAAGCTTTTGCATCACCTGACGATTGTGGATCAGGCTGCCCATCGACCAGCAAGGCTCGCCTTTTTCACATTCCGCGAACGCTCGCTCTACCGCCGCCTGTACGCCGTAGCAGAATCCAGCGTGTTCACATATCGAAACAGACAAACATTTCCTCCCTGGCCTTCTCATGGGAATTATCGTCTACACTTCGATACGCATTCCCAAAATCCTTCATAACCAACCATTTTTTTGAAAAGTTTTGAAAAAAATTATAGTTGTAATCTATTTGCAATATTTTCTTTTTATACTAAAACCCGAGCATCGGGCGCAGCGTCTCCAGCCCGTCTATAATCCGCCGTTTTACCTCATCCAAGGTTTCCGCGTCCGTTCGTTTTTCGCGCAAATCATCGAGCGGCACAGCCTCGCCCACCACCGCGCGGATGCGGCCAAAGAACGTGTACTTCCCCCCCACCAGCACAGGGATGAGCGGCACCTTGCTTTTGAGCGCCAAAACCGCCACGCCCGTTTCGATATTCGTCACGGGTCCGCCCTGCTGGCGCGTGCCCTCGGGAAAGATCCCCAGCACGTGCCCTTCGCGCAGCACTTGCATCGCCGTGCGCATCGCGGCCATATCCGAGCTTCCCCTGTTTACGGGAAACGCGTGCAGCCCCTTGACAATGGCGCGAAGGACCGGCACGCGAAACAGCGATTCTTTGGCCATAAAATGAATTTCGTTGATCCTGTAGAAATGCGCGATGGTCAATGGATCCCACGCGGAAATATGGTTGCCGTAAAGAATGCAGTTCTGATCTTTGGGGAAATTTTCCAGGCCGCGCGCCTTGGCCCTGAAGATAAGCGTATAAAAACACCAGGCCACCCTTTGCGCGAAGGTGTAAAACCAGGTTTTTTCGAGTTTCATTTGTCCGCGTCCCCCTTTATCGCGCGCGTCAGCGCCGCCACCACCGCGCCCTGGGACAGCGCTGTTGTGTCAATCTCTATCGCGTCGTCCGCCCGCCGGAGCGGGTCTACCTCGCGGCCGCTGTCCTGCGCGTCCCGGGCGATCAGATCTTCCAGCACCCGCTCATACGCGCAGGGAACGCCGTTTGCCCGCAGTTCGTCATATCGCCGCCCGGCGCGGACCTCCGCCGGGGCGGTGAGAAAAAATTTATACGCCGCGCCCGGCAGCACGCGCGTGCCAATGTCGCGGCCGTCCAGCACCATATCCGACTCGGCGGCATAGCGCCGCTGCAAGGATACCATATGCGCGCGCACGCCGCGCGCCATGGAGATGGCCGACGCCGCCGCGCTCACTTGCGGCGTTCGAATCTCGTCCGTCACATCCGCGCCGTCCAAATACGTGCGCTGGCCTCCGCCTGAAAGCTTCACGTCAAGGCGCGTCCTATCGCACAGCTTCTCCGAGGCATCGGCGTCGCGGGGATCAATGCCCTCGCGGAGCGCCTTAAGCGCCAGCGCGCGATACATCGCGCCCGTATCCAGATGCAGGATGCCAAGCGCCTCGGCCAGCGCCTTGGCCACCGTTGATTTTCCGGCGCCCACCGGACCGTCTATCGCTATCGTCAGCGCCATGCGCGTCAACCTCCGTTATATCGCCCGGTGTCCCATACCTGCGCATATCTCGTTTAAGTGTACCAGCCCCACGCCAAAGAAAACCGCCACCGCGATATGCTCGCCGGCCCTGGCAATGCCGATCTTCCCGCCAACGTTCAGGCCCAGCGCCTTGCCCGATACCTGCGAGAGCGCCTCGCGCGCCGCGCCCATGGCCGCGCCTTCGTCCAGGTGCGTGCCCTCGATGAGCCCCTCGCGCTTGGCGGCCACCACCGCGCGCTCCACGATGCGCATGATCGACGAGACGAACTCCCCGCCATAGTCCACCGCGGCCGTACGAATGTTCTCCGCGAGAAAGGCGGCCTTGCAGCTTTTTTCCTCCTCACGCGTGCGCGTCATGCTCATGATCAGCGCCGCGCGGCCTACGTCGCGGCTTCCCGTGTCCACAGGTCCGTCCAACGTTCCATCCTCCCTCGCCGCCCGTTATCCTTGCCAATTCCATAGCGCCTCGTGGGACGTGGAAGCCGCCCGCGCGCCCGCGCGGAGCACAGCCTCCACATCCTCGGGCTTTTCCAGCATGCCCCCCGCGATAATGGGCAATGCGGCCCGGGACTTCAGCTGCCCAATCGCCCGCGTGACCATGCCGGGCATGGCCTCCACCCAATCGGGCGCGCAGGTTTTCACCATCCGCACGCCTGATTCCAGGGAGGAAGAATCCACCAGAAACACGCGAAGCACCGTTTGAAGCCCCTCCTGCGCGGCGGCGCGCAGCAGCGGCGCGCGCGTGGACAACACGCCCGTTGGCCGGGCCATGGCCTTCAGCAGGCGAACCCCGGCCGCGTCACGGCTGATGCCCTCTACCAGATCCAGATGCACAAACACCCGCTTGTCCGCGTAAAGCGCTTCCCGCACCATCTCCGGCAGCGTGAACAGGTCCGCGCCCAGCAGGAACACCACCCGCGCCTTGGACGCAAGCGCCCGGGAGAGATGTTCGCGCCCGCGCACCGCGGCGATGATGGGCGCTTCGCGCAGCATTTCAATCATGCAAAGGTTCTTTCTCGTCTATTTTTGTTCCTACAAAAAACAGCCTTTCAAAAGTAAAGAGGATTCTCCCATCGCTTTGCGCGGGGTAAAGCGGCCGCACCTCCGCGAGCATATCCGCCAAAAACTCCGCTTGCCCCGGCGTGTCCAGCTGATCCAGATAGGGCCGAAAGCCGGTACCCTTATACCATTCCACAATTTCTTCATGGGCGTTTAGCACATGATGATACCGCGTCGTCCAGATTTCAAATGCGCCGGTAAGCGCCGCGAGGATATCGTAATAAAACCCAACGGGGTGATATTGAATCGGATTGCCTTTGGGCAGCCTGCCGCGCCATTTTTGACTTTTGGCCAGCGTTTGCATCGCCTGATGCAGCGGGGAGTCAACATTATGCGGTATCTGAACCGCCAGCACCCCGCCCGGGCTGAGCAGCCCAAAAAAATCCGGGACGACCCGCGTTTGATCCGGCATCCACTGCAGCGCGGCGTTGGAAAACACCAAATCAAACGGCCCGAGCGGCGCCAGCCCCTGGGTGGCGTCATACTCAACCCATTGAAGGTGAGGATACGCTTTCCGCGCCGTCTCCAGCATGGCCTTTGAGCTGTCCAGCCCGATAACCTCCGCCTCCGGCCAGCGCCTCGCCACAAAACCGGTGGAATTGCCCGGCCCGCAGCCAATATCAATGGCGCGCTTTGGCGACGCAAGCTCAATATGGTGCAGAAGATCCGTGATCGGCTTATTGCGGTCGCTTTCAAACCTCAAGTACAGTGCGGGATCCCAATTGATCATATAGACGCCTCCTTCTTTAACCTGGGACAAACGCGTTGCGAGAAGCCTTACCCCTCCTGCCCTATCGCGATCATACTGCCATTTTGTTATCCCCCCCTGCGCACCTTCTGCCCTTGGCTTGTATCCTCCACTACGTAGCCCATGGCCTTGAGCGCGTCGCGGATGCGGTCGCTCTCCGCCCAGTTTTTCTCCGCCCGCGCCTTGGCCCGCGCGTCAAGCAGCGCGTCCGCCTCCGCGTTCGCGCCCTTTTCCCGCGGCTTGAGGATG
>WRGP01000134.1 GCA_009787135.1 Bacillota bacterium
TTGTCGATGGGGTCGATCGTCAGGGGTGTCGCCTCGGGGTCCATGACGCCCTCCATCACGCGGGGGGTGACTGTCGGATCCGGCTTGGGCGCGACCCAAGGCGTCGCCGTGACCGTCGGCTCCGGCGATGGTTCCGTCTCATTGGGTTCGGGCGCTGAACAGCCCACAAGCGCCAGCGCGATGATCAGCAGCAGGCAGGCAAGCGGCAAAAATTTTTTCATCTGAAATGCCTCCTTATTATCAGGCATAAATTTTATCCCTTCACTACATTATAACAGATTTATGGCATTCCGTCAATTCCGGCGGCAATGAATCCGCCGGGGCATTCCCGCATAGACTCTCGCGGGGCCGCGGTTCCTTGCGTTTGTACGCGGCGCCGGCTTGCCCGTTCATACGGCTGCCCTAATGAGTATAACGTATAAACCGTGGATTTCCTTCATTGCGGTTTTCTTGCATAATCTGGTACCTCCAAGGGGATAAATAGCGATGAGCCCATTGAAAAAGGAGGAATACGCATGTCAAACAGTCTATCCACAAAGGATCTGAGTATTTTGGAGGATCAGCTGAACCATGAGGCATTGGCCAATCAGAAGGCGGCCGCGTACGCGGAGTCGCTGCAGGACCCACAGCTTAAGGCGTTTGCCAATACGCTGGCGTCCCATCACAAGCATCGCTATGAGGCGATGTACAACTACCTTAACGGCCAGCAGTAAGGAGGCGCGAAACATGAACGAGTACAAGAATGACAAGAAAGCCTTGACACAGTGGGATGATCAGCGCATGGTGGGCGATATGCTCGACACGGCCAAGCACATCGCGACCTCATACGGGAGCTTTATTATTGAGGGCAGCAACCCTCAAATCCGCCAGATCCTGAGCACGAATATGGATGAAACAGTATGCGACCAGTTTCAGCTCTTTGAGCAGATGCAGCAGCGCGGCTGGTATCAGGTAAAGCCCGCCCAGCAGCCGGATATCCAGATGGCCAAACAGAAGTTTGCCCAGACGAAGAGCCAGCTGCTGTAAGCGCTGAGGGAGGGAACGCCGGGGGCTCTGCCCGCTGGGCCCTCCGCTTAAGAGAAAGCCCCCCTTAAGAATCCCTTCTTTTTTCGCCTCACGGCGGGAAGGGATTTTATTTATTCCGCCAGAACATAGGGGATGTTGTGCGCCTTGGCGTATTGTTCGGCGGCGCTGCCGGAGGATACGGTCAGGGTCAGGCAGGGGCAGTCGGCAAAGGCATTGGAACCGGTACCACCGAACGCACGATCGCCAATGCGCGTCACGCTCTCTGGAATTGTTAGGCTGGTTAAGCTCCGGCAGCCATAGAACACGGCGTCGCCCAAACTCGTCACACTGTCTGGGATGACGGCGCTGGTTATGGGAAGCGCCAGGATAAGAGACAGCAGCACCGATATGATTTTTTGCATTATCTTATGTTCCTCTCTGTATAAAGCATGGAATGACAGGAAGTGAACGGACGTATTGTGAAGATTTCACATTGCCGCGAGGGAAAGCCTGTCTATCCATTCCCCAGCATGGATTGCTTTAGATCCCAGAGTGGACGGCTCAGGTCTACCTTATACAGATGCGGCTTATGCAGGCGCTTGTACTCGGGCCAGAGCGTTTCGAGCTCACGCTTTGCATACCTTTGAATCTCTTCAATCGGCGGCAGGGTATACACAAGCGCGCCGCCTTTAAATACCGGCACGAGCAACGGGCGCAGGGTGTAGTTCGTAACGGCCATGCGCTTCCATGTGTTTTCGGGGTCGAATAGATGCAGGGGTTCCCGCTCGTCATAGATTTCATCCGCCAGGGCGATCAGGTCGGCCAGGCTGCGGCCGGTTTCCTTATCGTAGACCCGGTACACCTTTTTCACGCCCGGGTTGGTGACCTTCGCCGGGTTTTCGGAAATCTTGATGCGGGGCGCCATGACGCCGCCGACTTCCTCGGCCGCCAGCTTATACACGCCGCCTAGCGCGGGCATGTTCTGGCTGGTGATCATGCGCGTGCCAACGCCCCAGATGTCCACGGCCGCGCCCTGCGCCTTCAGGTCCCAGATGATCTCCTCATCCAGATCGCTGGAGGCGCAGATTTGCGCGTTTTGAAACCCGGCCGCGTCGAGCATCTCGCGTGATTTGCGGCTGAGATACGCCATATCGCCGCTGTCCAAGCGGATGCCAAGCGGCTCGTGGCCGCGCTCGCGCAGCTCCTTGAAGACTGTAATGGCATTGGGCACGCCGCGTTTGAGCGTATCGTATGTGTCGACCAACAGCAGGCAGGCGTCGGGGAACACCTCCGCGTAGGCGCGGAAAGCCTCCAATTCGCTTGGGAAAGACATGACCCAGCTGTGCGCGTGCGTGCCGCGGACGGGGAGATTAAACAGCTTGGCGGACAAAACGTTGCTGGTGGCCTCGCACCCGCCAATGAGCGAGGCGCGGGTGCCGTAGATGCCCGCGTCCGGACCCTGCGCGCGGCGCAGACCGAACTCCAGCACGCGGTCCTCGCCCGCGGCCTGCACGACGCGGCTCGCCTTGGTGGCGATGAGCGTCTGGTGGTTGATGATATTCAGAAGCGCGGTTTCCAGCAGCTGCGCCTGTGTCAGCGGCGCGATAACCTGCACAATGGGCTCGCCGGGGAACACCAGCGTACCTTCGGGCACGGCGTTTAGATCGCCCGTGAAGCGAAAATTCGCGAGGTAGGCGAGAAAGTCCTCGTCAAACATGCGAAGGGAGCGAAGGTAGTCAAGATCCGACGTTTCAAAGCGAAGGTTTTGAACAAACGCCGCCGCCTGTTCAAGGCCGGCCGCGACCGCATGCGAGATTTCCTCGTCGGCCCTGCGATAAAACAGATCAAACACCGCGAGGTTTTCGCCCATGCCGTGACGAAAGTAACCGTACATCATCGTAAGCTGGTACAGGTCCGTCATCATGGTGAGGTTCCGTGGCGGTTCCATGGGGTTATCCCTCCTCTGACTCCGCGCCTGATAGGACAAGCGCTTCCGTTTCGGCTTCGAAAACCTGCCGGCGCGCCCTGCGCCTTCTGAACGGGTCGGTACGCAGGTAAAACCATACGCCGGCCAGGCAGACATGGAACATCGCGACCAGCTGCCTGAAGGCAAAGTATACGGCGCTCGCCTCCTCCCTGCGGCCGATGCCGAACAGAAGCGTCACGGCGCACAGCGAGGCGGCGGCCAGCATCCATATCGCCGGGGTGCACAGTTTTTTCATCCGTCTGGTATAGTGGACAAAGAAAGAGATATCAAACGCGAACAGCAGCGCCACCAGAATCTGGGCAGGGAGGAAGAGGCTCTGATAGGCGTTGCGCTCAAATTCGCCGACCAGCGCGCACGCGACGCCGGAGGCGACGACGCACCAGCACAGCAGCTCGGCCAGGCGCGGCTTATGGCGCTTTTGCAGCCGCAGAAAGAATACGACAATCACCCCTACGCACACGAGCGCGCTGAGCAGCTGCGAAACGCGCACCTGCGCGCCGGCAACGCTAAACAGCAGGCTATCGTCGCGCAGGCCTTCGATCACGGTTCTGCCCGCGCAGTAGAGAAGGAGGTACCAGCAAAGCGTGTCGCCCCGCCGCTTCATTCTTTTGCGGCTTGCCATCAGGATGAGGAAAACCACCAGGCACCAGACGAACTCGTAAAAGAAGGTCGCCATGTGCCAGTACCAGTATTCCGTGCCGTTCGCGCCGAGCAGGCGTATTTCCACCGCGAAGGGGAAGAATTGAAGCGCTTCGTCATAGACGCGGCTGCCGTATGCCTCCATGTTCGTGTAGTTGCCCCAGCGGCCGATGGCTTGCCCGAGGGCGAGCGCGGGGACGCACGCGTCCAGCAGCGCGGGGAGCGGCACCTTGGCGGAAAAGGCATAGAGTATGGCGGCCAGCAGGCCGCCAAGCATCGCGCCGTAAATCGCCAGGCCGCCGTTCCATACGCGGAAGATCTCTAACAAGTCGTTTTGATAGCGGTTTAGGGTAAACGCCACGTAATACAGGCGCGCGCCAACCACCGCAAGCGGGATGGCAAGCAGCGCGAAGTTGAGGATGGTGTCCCTGGGAAGCTGCAAACGGCGCTCCTCGCGTGTCGCCAGCCAAATGCCTATGACGACGGCGGTCATGATGAGAAGGCTATACCAAGCGATGCTAAGCCCAAAGACATGCAGCGCGCTCCCCAGCGGCGGTCGGCTCATGGCGATTCCTCCCTGATGCCGGAACAGTCAGCCCGGCGGATTGTTCTATTATAGATGCAATCATTTGGCACTGTCAACTTCAACCGAATGAAGCGGGCACTTGACACGGCCTGTTCCGCTCACTATACTGTACAATATATATGATGCGAAGGAGAGCGTTATGAGCAGACATAGAAGAATCAAAAGGTTGTTTATATGGTTTCTGGTTGTTTTTATCACGACGTTTTTTGCGCGCTGGCTGTTTGAGATTTACTTTTCTGGCAACGATGTCAGCATACAGTGGAACGCGCGTATTGTTAAGCCAACTTCAGAAGATTTCGATTCGCTTAGCTATAGTATGGGGGAGAAGAGCGCCGTAAGAAATATCGCTTCGGAGAAATACGAGAAGAAGAACGATGCGGGCAAGGAAATTCAGGTCGATCAGAAATACGATAAGACGGCCGTCATGGCGCTGCACAGCGAAAATTTTGAGGAGACAAACCAGGGGATTCGAAGCCTTTCGGAAGCACACCGCGCGGTCATTCAAATGGAAAATCTGGCCGGGCTGGAAGGCTCGCGCACGCTGCTGATGACCATCGGCGTGGTGCCGGACGCCTTTGACGCGCTCGTGGACGCCCTTCGCGCGCAGGCGGAGCTGAAGAGCTTTACGGTCAACAAGGTCGACAAGACGGACGAGTACCGAAAGCTGATGGCGGAGATTGAGACGCTTGAAAAAACGCGCGGCGCGTACCTGAGCCTCCAGGCGCAGGGCGGGTCGCTGCAGGACCAATTGATGCTGCAGGAGAAGCTGCTGGAGGTGGAGCACAGCCTGCAAAGCATCGGCGCGAGCGCGGGCCTGTACGCGTCTGAAAACTCCTTCTGCACCGTGCACCTATCCTTGACCGAGGTGGAGCCCGCGGCCCACACCTTCTCCCTGGCGCGGATCCTTCGCTTTGCTAAGAGCAGCTTCCTGTGGACGGTTTCGGCGTGCGGGCTGGCGGCGTTCATCCTGCTGGCGCTATACGCGGTCGCGGCTGCCACGGTCTGGTTTTCAGGCATCGCGCGGGGAGGGGCCGCTATTGCCCCCATGAAAGCGGGAATACGGCGGAACGGCAAAGAAGAACACGGCGGTGAGGAAGAACCGGAGTAACCGCGCCCTTGGGCGGCCCTGCGGAATGCTGAGGCCATAATCCTTGAAGGGAGGCATGATACCATTTTCGGTCGGTCTGGCAGGGCGCCTGCGGCTTTTCGTTATCTTCCCCGCTACATTGACCGCGAAACGGTATGAAATCATGAAGATCAAGCTTGAGATTGTCTTCGCTCCAAACGGAAGCGACAGCGGCTGTTTGGAGCGTATGTAAGAAAAACACAAACACCCGTCGCTTCCCAATGAATCGTTATGTAAATAGGGGAGTGACACAATGAGCGGCTATTTTATCATCTTATGGTTTGGGCAATTTGTTTCGGACCTGGGAAGCGCGATGACCGGTTTCGCGGTCACGATATGGGCGTTTGAGCAGACGGGAAGCGCGCTGATAGTTTCCCTGTCCGGCCTTTTGATTGTGTTGCCCCAAATGATGGGGGGCGCGCTGGCGGGTCCTCTGGTGGACCGTATGGACAAAAAGGCCATGATCCTTTTTACGGATGTTGGGCAGGGCTTATGTTCTTTTATGCTTTTTTACCTGCTGTGGACGGGCAGGCTTGCGATAGGGCATGTGTATTGCCTGAACTTCATGGGCAGCCTTATCGGCAGCTTTAAGGCGCCCGCCACCGATGTCGCGATCAGCCTGCTCATTCCAAAGGAGGGGTATGTTCGGGCAAGCGGCATGCGCTCCTTCGCCACCGGCACGGTGCAGGTGCTCTCGCCTATGCTGGCGGCGGTCTTGCTGGGGTTTGGCGGGATGCTGAGCGTCATGATGTTTGACGGCCTCTCCATGCTTTTTGCGGTCATAACGCTTTTTGCCTTTGTAAAAATACCGCGTATGGAGCGGAGTGGCAAGCGGACCTTTGGCCTTTCAAACTATGTGGCCGACCTGAGAAGCGGCATGGGCACGATCAAAGCCTCAAGGCTTTTGATGACCCTGTTGGGCTTTACGGCATTTGTTAACCTCGCGGCTGGCCTTGCCTATTACAGCCTGCTCTCGCCCATGATTCTGGCGCGCTCTGGAAACGACGCGAATGCCCTGGCCTGGGTGAATGCGGCGCTGGGTCTGGGCGGCGTTGCCGGGGGTGTGCTGGTTGTTATCCTGCCGCCGGCGAGGAGCAGGATCAAAACCATGTTCTTTTGCTGCGGGCTATCGTTTTTGCTGGGCGATATACTGTTTTCGCTGGGGCGTTCCATCCCGGTTTGGGTTTTTGCCGGGTTCTTCTCGAACATTCTTATCCCGCCATTTTCCGCCAATCATGATTATTTCTGGCGCACCCTTGTCCCCATTGAGCGGCAGGGCAGGGGTTT
>WRGP01000135.1 GCA_009787135.1 Bacillota bacterium
CATTGAGGGGGAGGCGCTGCTGCTCAGCCTGGATCTGGCGGGCATCGCGGCGTCCAGCGGTTCCGCCTGCACGTCCGGCTCGCTGGATCCGTCCCATGTGCTTTTGGCCATCGGCCTGCCGCACGAGATCGCGCACGGGTCCCTGCGGCTGACGCTGGGCGACTTTACGACGGAGGAAGAGGTCGCGTACACGCTTGAAAAGCTGCCGGAAATCGTCTCGCGCCTGCGCGATATGTCGCCGCTGTTTATCCAGCACAAAGGAGGAGAGATTCTTGTATAGCGAAAAGGTTATGAACCACTTTGAGAACCCGCGCAACGTGGGAGAGATGGAGGACGCCAGCGGCGTTGGCACCGTGGGCAACGCCAAGTGCGGGGACATCATGCGGATGTACATCAAGGTCGAGGACAATGTCATCAAGGACGTGAAGTTCAAGACCTTTGGGTGCGGGGCCGCGATCGCCACCAGCAGCATGGCCACGGAAATGGTCAAGGGCAAGACGCTGGATGAGGCGCTTCAGCTCACCAACAAGGCCGTGGCGGAGGCGCTGGACGGGCTGCCGCCCGTCAAAATGCACTGTTCGCTGCTGGCTGAGGAAGCGATCAAGGCCGCGATTGAGGATTATCTCTCAAAGCACCCCAAGGGGTAAGCCGTTATGATAGGATATGCTGTACTGCTGATATACCTGGCCGCGGGCCTCTTCTGCGCGCGCGTGATACTTTATGATAAGCCGCCTCTGCTTCGGGCATGGCTTGGGCTTTCTTTGGGCGTGCTGCTGCTCATGTGGCTCCCGGCGCTGGCCGCGTTTTTTGTCCGCTTTACGCCGCTGGCGGAGGGTGTCGCCCTTGTGCTGCTGGCGTTGATCACCTGCGGGGCCGTGCTGTGGCGGCGGAAGCATCCATGCACGGTGAAGCCCTTTGAAGAATCCGACCGCAAAATGCTCATAGCGCTCTTATGCTTTGCGGGGCCGCTGACGATCCTGTCCGCCTATTTGCAGCACACGCATACGCTGCGCGAGGTGGACGGGGCGCTGCACGTGGGGCAATCCACGTACGGCGATCTGTGCATGCACTTATCCATCGTAACCGGGATTCGCGGTTCCGGCCTGCCGGCGGAATATACTATTCTGCCCGGCAACACGCTTGGATACCCGCTTCTCACGGACACGATGAGCACGTCGCTGTATTTGCTGGGCATGCCGCTGCGCATGGCCCTCATCGTGCCGGGGACGCTGATGTCCGCGCTGGTGTACATGGGGTATCTGCTGCTGGCGCGGACGATGACGGGCAAAACTTCGGCGGCGCTGCTGGCGGGCGGCTTGCTGTTCCTCAATGGCGGATTGGGTTTTTTGTACAATTTTGACCTGGCTGGCAGCGATTTTTCCAAGATTCGCGAGATTTTTACGGGGTATTACCAGACGCCGGCAAACCTGCCGGATGTAAATCTGCGCTGGTCCAACCTGATCGCTGATTTGCTGCTGCCCCAGCGAACCTTTCTGGGCGGGTGGACGCTGCTGCTGCCCGCGCTGTATTTGGGCCGGGAGGCGTTTCAAACCAAGGCGCGGCGTATGTTCCTGCTGACGGCGCTGTTTGGCGCGGCCCTTCCGCTCGTTCATACGCATTCCTTTCTCGCGCTGGCGCTTTATAGCGCGGCCGCGCTTTGCTATACGTTTTTTAGAGACAAGGCGGAACGCCGCATGCTGCTCACCGGCGCTGGGCTCTATTTGGGGATCGTGGCGGTCCTGGCCGTGCCGCAGCTCATGGCGTTTACCATGCGGCAGGCGACAAACGAAGGATTTATCAGCTTCCATGTAGGCTGGGTCAACCATGAAAACGGCAGGTTTATCGACTTTCCGCCGTGGTTTTGGCTGAAAAACATCGGCCTGCCGCTGATCGCGATCCTGTGCGCGCATCTGGATGGCAAGAAGCGCGATCGGATGGACATCATCGGCGGAGCCCTGATCTTCCTCGTCGCGGATACGATTCAGTTCCAACCCCTTGCCTATGACAACAACAAGCTGTTTTATGTCTGGTTCCTGCTGGCGCTGCCCGCGGCCGCGGCCTGGTGCGTGTCGCTGTTTCGGCGGATGGAGGGGAGGCGCAGCCGCGTGCTGCTGGCCGCGCTGTTCGTGACAGGCTCTACGCTCTCCGGTGGGCTGTCCCTCGCCCGCGAGGTACTCTCCGATTACCAGCTTTTTTCCCGGGAGGAGGCGAAGATGGGCGCGTACATTGAGAAGAATACAGCCCCTGACGCCATGTTCCTCACGGGCACGCATCACAACAATCCGGTCTACGCGCTGGCGGGCCGGAAGGTCGTGTGCGGGCCTTCGCTGTTCCTGCACTGGCATGGGCTTGACTATGCCTTGCGGGAAAACGACGTGAAGCGCTTTTACAGCGACCCGGAAGGAAACCTTGATTTGCTTGCCGGGTATGATGTCAGGTATATCGTGTTGGGCTGGGCGGAGCGCTATGGAATGCAAACGGACGAGGAGGCGCTGGAAAGGCTGTTCGAGACGGTGTATGACGATGGGGAAGGAATGAAGATATACACGGCGGATAGGGCGAAATAAGCGCAAGAATTGACAGCATTCTTCCGGCAATGATATACTACGCTGACGGAAAAAAGGAAAGAGCGGGGGATGAGGCATGCTGTTACGGGACGGGCTTGTCGTCGGCGCGAAAGGCCACCTATTCATCGGCGGATGCGACGCGGTGGAACTGGCAAACGAATATGGAACGCCGCTGTACGTGATGGACGAGATATATCTGCGGGGCATGTGCAAAGCGTTTATAAGCGCGATGAAGCGCTGCGCGCCGGAGGGCATGGTCTTTTATGCCTCCAAGGCGTTTTTATGCACGGCGATGTGCAAAATCATCCGGGGAGAGGGCATGGGCTTAGACGTGGTATCCGGCGGGGAGCTGTACACAGCCCTGAAAGCGGGATTTCCCATGGACCGCGTGACGTTCCATGGCAACTGCAAGACCCAAGGGGAAATCCGCATGGCGGTGGAAGTGGGCGTGGGGCGCGTTGTGGTAGACAATCACAGCGAAATTCCCTTCCTGCAGGAGATCGCGCAATCGCTGGACAAGCGGGTAAACGTGCTGATCCGCCTGAACCCCGGGATTTCGGTGGACTCGCATGAGGCCGTGCGGACAGGCGCGGCCGACAGCAAATTTGGCCTCGGCATAGACGACGGCGAGGCGCTTATCGCGGTGAAGATGATCGCGGGATGCGCAAATTTGTCGCTCACAGGGGTGCATACGCACATCGGCTCACAGATTTTTGACATGGCGCCGTATAAGAAGGCCGTGGACAGGCTGACGGATTTTATGACGCTCGCCTCCGTGGTAACGGGCGCGGAGCTTCATGAACTCGTCATAGGCGGGGGGTTTGGCGTGCGGTATACGCGGGAGGACCCGCCCACCATGGATCCCGAGGAGGTGGTGATGACCATCGCGCGGGAGACGGAGCGCCAGGCGGCCCGCAAGGGCATGCGCGTGCCGCGGCTCATCCTGGAACCGGGCCGCATCATCGTGGCTGAGGCGGGCGTGATGCTTTATACGGTCGGCTCCATAAAGGAAATCGCGGGCGTGCGCACCTATGTCGGGGTGGACGGCGGCATGGCGGACAACCCGCGCGTGGAGCTTTACGGCGCCAAATACGAGGCGCTGCTGGCCAACCGCGCGGGGGAAAAGGCGGCGGGAACGTATGCCGTCGCGGGGCGCTCTTGCGAGACGGACGTGCTGGGCTATGATTTCAAGCTTCCGCCGCCCAAGGTGGGCGATATCCTCGCCGTGCCCACCGCGGGCGCGTACCAGTACGCCATGGCCAGCAACTACAACCGCGTGCCGGTGCCCGCCGTGGTGATGGCGCATTACGGAAAGTCCGGCCTCATCGTCGCGAGGCAGCGCTATGAGGACATTGCGCAATATGACCGGGTACCCTCCTGGCTATAAGGAACTGAGGCGCATATGGAAACAGCGGCGCGCGTGGACGCGCTTTTGGACAGCGTGCAGAGGCCCGCGAGGTACATCGGCGGCGAGATGAACGCGGCGGCAAAGCCTTGGGAGGCGGCCGCCGTGCGCTTTGCCCTGTGCTTTCCGGACACGTACGAGGTGGGCATGTCGCACCTGGGCATGAAAATCCTCTATGAAATCGTGAACAGCCGTCCCGATACCCTGTGCGAAAGGATCTTCGCGCCATGGGTGGATATGGCGGATCTGATGCGCGGCCGGGGCGTGCCGCTTTTCTCGCTGGAATCAAGGCGGCCGGCGCGCGATTTTGATGTCGTGGGTTTCACGCTGCAATACGAGCTGTGTTATACGTCCGTCCTTGCCATGCTGGATCTGGCGGGCATCCCGCTTGAAACGAAGGATCGGGGAAACGGGGATCCCATCGTCATCGCGGGCGGGCCGTGCGCGTTCAACCCAGAGCCGCTGCACGCGTTTATCGACGCGTTTTGCCTGGGGGATGGGGAAGAGCTCATAGGGGAGGTCCTGGATGCCGTCAGGGCGGCGAAGGCCGCGGGGGAGGACCGGCTGGCGTGCCTGTCTCGTCTCGCGGCGGTCGAAGGCGTATACATACCGGCATTCTATGAAGCGACATATCAGACCGACGGCCGGCTTGATTCTTTTGAGCCCAAGCGCGCCGAGGCGAAAGCGATTCTCCGCAAGCGCGTTGTGGCGAATTTGGACGCCGCGCCGTTCCCCCAAAGGTTCATCGTGCCTTTTCAGGAGATCGTGCACGACCGGATCATGCTTGAAATCATGCGCGGGTGCACGCGCGGCTGCCGCTTCTGTCAGGCGGGCATGCTCTACCGCCCTGTCCGCGAGCGGGGCGTGGATACGCTGCTCTCGCTCGCGGAAAAGCTTCTTGCGTCCACCGGCTATGAGGAAATGTCGCTTTCCTCCCTTTCCACAGGCGACTACACGCGCCTTGAGGCGCTTGTCCGGCGGCTTTCAGACCGCTTTGAAAACAGCCGCGTCTCGCTGTCGCTACCGTCGCTGCGGCTGGACAAGGATCTGCATGAATCGCTGGCGCTGGCGCAAAAGGTGCGCAAGGGCAGCCTGACCTTCGCGCCGGAGGCCGGTACCCAGCGACTTCGGGATGTGATCAACAAGGGCGTATCGGAGGAAGATCTTCTCCGAACCGCAAGGGACGCGTTCGCGGCCGGAAACGGGGCCGTCAAACTCTACTTCATGATCGGCCTCCCGACAGAGACGGACGAGGACATTGACGGCATCGTCCGGTCCGCGCGCCTTGTCTCGGACGAATATTTCAAAATTCCCAAAGGGGAGCGGCCGCGCGGCCTCCGCGTCTCGGTCAGCGTTTCCTCCTTTGTTCCCAAACCCTTTACGCCCTTTCAATGGGCGGCGCAGGACACGATGGAAAGGCTGCGGGAAAAGCAAAACCGCCTGCGGGCCGGCCTGAAGGCCGTCAAAGGCGCGGCCTTCCACTGGCACGACCCGCAGGCGTCGTTTCTGGAAGCATGCTTCAGCCGCGGGGATAGGCGGCTATCCGGGGTGCTGCTGGAAGCGTGGCGGCGTGGCTGCCGGTTTGACGGTTGGTCCGAGCAGTTCCGGTTTGACACGTGGATGGAGGCGTTTGCCGCCTGTGGGCTCGACCCTGCCTTCTACGCAAACAGAGAGCGAGCGGGGGAGGAGCTGCTGCCCTGGGCGTTTATCGGCGCGGGCGTGACGCAAGCATACCTGTGGGAAGAAAGGGCGCGCTCCCTGGCCGCGGAGGTCACCAAAGACTGCCGGGAGTCCTGCAACGGCTGCGGCCTTATGGAGGTGTGCTTCCCATGCGCATGATCGTGGCCTTTGAAAAGACGGAGCGCGTGCGGCATATCGGCCATCTGGACCTGCTGCGCGCCATGCAGCGGGCGCTCCGCCGCAGCGGGCTGCCCCTCCGCTATTCGCAGGGGTTCAACCCGCATGGAATGCTCTCGTTCGCCTCACCGCTGCCCGTTGGGGTGAGCGGCGCGGAGGAGCTGATGGACGCCGCGCTGGAGGCGGACGTACCGGAGGAAAAGTTTCGGGAGCGGCTCGCGCCCGCGATGCCATACTCCCTGCCGATGCTGCGCTGCCGGGCCGTCAGTGACGCGCACCCAAAGCTCATGGCGCGGCTGCAAACGGCTTCCTATACCGCCGCCCTGCCTGTAAGCAGCGGTTCAGAGGCTATGGCGGCGTCTATTCCGGGCCTGCTGGAACGCGACGTCATCTGGGCCGTCCGCAGGACAAAGAGCGGGGAAAAATCCTGCGATATACGCCCCATGCTGCACGCGCTGGACGCGGCGGTGGGGGAAGAAGCGGTGGTTTTTGCCTGCCGCGTCTCGCTGACAGAGCGGGAGACGCTCAAGCCTACGCTGTTGCTTGAAACGCTGGCAGGGCAGGCAGGCATTCCCTGGGAGGAGCACGCCGCTTCCGTTCGCCTCCGCCGCGAATGCCTCTACGGCGAAAAAGACCGACTGCCGGTAGCGCTGTACGATCTGTAAAGCTGGGCTGCACGGCGCAGGCCATGAAAAGATTCGCAGCATAGAAGGCAGACAAAGAATGTGAAGGGGGCCTTCCATGACGGGCCGCAAAGTGTTGGTGGATACTTTGGGCAGCCTGACCCGCCGCGTGGTGCTTGAGGACGGAATCCCCGTGGAATACGCGATAGAGCGGCGGGGGCAGCC
>WRGP01000136.1 GCA_009787135.1 Bacillota bacterium
TGAGGAGCTGTTCCCGCATTCTGTCGAGATACACAAAAAAGAAATACTGGATGATATTCGCGCCAATAACGCCCGCTATATGATCGGGCAGGACATCTTTTTTGAAATAAAGTAACATTATCCCGGCGGAAAGTTTGACAAAACCAGAAATTATGGGCATAATAATCGTATTCATGAGTTTTTTTCGTGAAGAATTCAGAAATATGCGGTGTAAGGGTGATTGTATGTCGGAAAAGCACGTAATCGACCAGATTATGCGGACGCTGTCCGCGCTGTCCACAGAGGTTACGATGTATGACGAGCATGGCGGCGCCGTGCCGGGCGGGATCAGGCAGCCTCTGCCAACGTTTGAGAAACACAGCAATGTGGCCGTGTTCGACGGCGATACATGGGTACGGGTGCGCACGGCTTTTATCGCGTATATCTGCGCGCGGGGCGCGGAGGAATCGGCCATGGACTGCGCGCGGCTGGCCGCCGCGCTGGTGGAATCCATAATGAACGAGCCGCCCGCGAATGACCAGGCCGATGTGATGCGCAGCGCGCTGCGGGAGGAGCTGTTAGGGCCTGAGCTGGACGCGCTGGCGCTGGAGCATGGTATCCAGATAGAGACCGAGCGCTGCGTCATCCTGTTCCACAGGGTCGCCGACACGATGAAGGAGCTTATCGATGTGGGCGAGGACGATATTCTCGTGGAAATGGACCGCCACACGCTGGTGCTGGTCAAGTCGATGAACAACATCGACGGGTATGCCGAAATCATGCAGCTCGCGGAGGCGATGGAGCAGACTATCATGTCCGAGACCGGTGAACAGCCCGTCATCAGCATTGGAGAGGTCAGGCAGACGGTGCTGGAAATTGGCCAGTCTTACCGGGCGGCATGGCGCGCGCTGGAAATCGGCCGCATGTTCCATCCGGAAAGGAACATCTACGCGTTCAACCGGCTGGTGCTGGAGCGCTTTCTCTCGGAAATCAACCGGGAGCTTGGCATGCGCTACAACCACATGCTCTTCAACCGCAAGACGCAGCGCCTGTTCAACGACGAGATGCTGCACACCATTGAAATGTTCTTTGAAAAGGATCTGAACCTGTCCGATACGGCTCGCCAGCTGTACATCCATCGCAATACGCTCGTTTACCGCCTGGACAAGATTCAGCGGCAGACAGGGCTTGATTTGCGCAAGTTTGAGGACGCGATTACGTTCCGCATGCTGCTGCTGCTGGGCAAATGCGGCGGCGATAAGCCCATGAGCGTACGCTAGCGCCCGAATGAGCGCGGCTCGCCCGGGCGGAAACAGCCGGCATATGAGCGATAAAGCAAGACACGCGTGCGATCCGTACACAGGCGTGTCTTTTGGGTTTGCGGTGTTCGTGCGTGAAATCCCAAAAATTGTCGCGCGATTTTTCCATTGATTTCCAGAATTTTGATTGATTTTTAAGGCCGTATCCTTTATGATGGACAGGATTCGTTATGGAGACTGAAATATGAAAGGACTTGAATGGATGAAGCGGATGAAAGTGCTCCTGGCGGTGGCGCTGGCGTGCCTGACGACGGTTTCCTGCGCGGCGGCGAAGGACAATACGTATATCGTCACGCAGGAGGAATATGCGCTCCTGCAAAAGTACAAGCGGCTGGAGGAAATCATGGAGGCGGTCGACCGCGCGTATCTGTGGGAATATGACAAGGGCGCGCTGCTGGACGGCGCGGCGCAAGGCATGCTGGGCGCGCTGGGCGATCCCTACGCGTACTATGCCACGCCCGAAAAGATGGGCGATGAGCAGGAGATGATTACTGGCGAGTATGTAGGCCTTGGCTTTGAGGTGTTTCCCAACGCCGTTGACAACACCATCACGATCCGGCGCGTGTTCCATGGCGGGCCGGCGCAGAAAGCGGGCATTCTCCCGGGGGATAAGATTTTGTCGGTGAATGGGGAAGAAATGACGGCCTATGATCTCAATAAGGCTGTGTCCATTATGCGCGGCGAGGTTGGCGGCGAGGTGACGCTGGTCATCTGGCGCGAAACGGAAGCCTTTGAGGTGACTTGTGTGCGGGCCGTGGTGCAGACGGAGACGCTGGAGTGTGAGCTGCTGGAGAAGGATATCGGGTATATCCGCCTGTATCAGTTTGAGGGCGGCGCTACCCAGCAGTTTGGCGAGGCCATCGGAAGCCTTCGGGAGCAGGGCGCGCGCTCCCTGGTGCTGGACCTGCGCGGCAACCCCGGCGGCCTTTTGAATTTGGCGGTCGAAATCGCGAACTATTTTATCGATGACCAGCTGGTGGTTTCCACGAAGGATAAATACGGCCGCACGCTGTCGTTCTACGCGGAAGAAGGCGCGTGGGAGGTGCCTGTTGTGGTGCTCATGAACCAGCACACGGCCAGCGCTTCAGAAATCCTCGCGATGGCGCTGAAGGATTATGACGTGGCGAAAACGGTTGGCACCAAGTCCTACGGCAAGGGCATTGCGCAGACAATGATTCCGTTTTTCCCCGACGGGGCGGGCGTGCAGTTTACCACCGACTACTGGCTTTCGCCCAAGGGCGAGTGTATCCATGAAATCGGCGTCACGCCAGACTATGAGGTGGAGCTTGCCGAGGATGTGATGGATGAAAATTTTGATTACATTCGCGAGAAGGATAACCAGCTGCAAAAGGCTGTGGAGATTATCAGGGAGATGCTTGCGGGGGTTGATGAGGACGCGGCGTAAGGCGCGCGGAAAACAGCATTGCGGGAATGGGCGTGGCGCCCGTCTTACGGCTGTTTTGCGGTAAACGCGGCGGGCATCTTGCGAGGAATACCAATTGCGCGCAATTGGTATTCTTTTTTTCGCGGTGCGGGGGGCCGGCGCGAAGGCGCGGCAAAAGCTCAATGGCGCGCGGCGGGCATCATCCGAGATTACAGCCTCTCCACAATGGACAGCAGCCGGTCGATATCGCTTGGGTAGTTGAAAAAACCCGGGCTGACGCGCACCGCGCCCGTTTCCATGGTGCCAAGCCACTGGTGGGTCAGCGGCGCGCAATGCAGGCCGGCCCGAATGGCGAGGCCGTAGCGGTCCAGCGCTTCCGCCACCTCGCCGGAGCGCTTGCCTTCCACATTAAAGGAGACCACGCCCAGAAGCGGCTCCTTTGGCCCGTAGAGGCTGACGCTGTCCAGGCGCGAAAGGCCGTCGCGCAGTTTGTAGGCGAGCATGGCCTCGTGCTCCGCGATCGCCCGCTGCTGGTCCTGCACGAAGCGGATGCCCTGCAGCAGGCCCGCGATGCCGCAAAGGTTCAGGGTGCCGCTCTCAAAGCGGTCGGGCAGTTCGTCCGGCTGGATCACGCTGTCCGAGCGTGAACCCGTGCCGCCCTCCCGAAACGGCGTGAGCTGGAGGCCCTCGCGAATCCACAGCGCGCCCGTGCCCGTGGGGCCCAGCAGGCCCTTGTGGCCGGGGAAAGCGACCATGTCCGCCGCCATCTCCTCGGGGTGTACGGGCAACACGCCCATGGTTTGGGCCGCGTCAACGAGAAAGGGGATGCCGTGCTCTTTCAGGAGGGCGCCAATCTCATGCACGGGCTGCACGGCGCCGGTCACGTTGGAGCCGTGAGAGCAGACGACGAGCCGGGTGTCCTCCGTTAGCGCTTCCCGAACTTGCGGCGCGGTAACGGCATCGCCGCCCTCCGGGTATAGAATGGTGAGCGTGATCACGCCCCGCGCGCTCAAACCCGACAAGGGCCGCAGGGAGGCGTTATGGTCCAGCGCCGTGGCGATGACATGGGCGCCGGGCGTAATGACGCCATGGATGGCCATGTTCAAGGCGTCCGTACAGTTAAAGCAGAAGATGATCCGCTCAGGTTCCTTGACGCAGAGCATTTGGGCAAGCGCTTCCCGGCAGTTCATCACGATACGGCCCGCGGCAAGCGACATCCGGTGGCCGCTCCGGCCGGGGTTGGCGCCCAGCCTGCTTATCACGCCGCAGACGGCACGGGGAACCGTATCCGGCTTGGGGAAGCTGGTGGCGGCATTGTCCAAATAGATCATAAAACGCATCCCTCCTGTCACCCGCCCGCATGGCGCGCAATAAACTGTATGAGTAGGGAGGATGATTTCATGCCGTATGGAATAGCTTCATTTCGCTCGCGCCAGCAGGTGTTTGCGTTTGAATCCATTTTAAAACGATCGGGTGTCCGCGCACAAATCGTGTCCACGCCACGGGAAGTGGCGCTGGGATGCGGCCTGTCGGTGCGCTTTGAATTGGGGGAGGCGGGCCGCGTCAGCGATCTGTATCGCCGCAGCCAGCCTCAAAATTTGATTGGGTTTTACCGCGTGGAGCCAAGGGCCAACATGCGGCCTTTGCTTGCGCCCATGCAGATGATGTAGGGTTTGCCCGCGCGTCGTACATCATTTGCGGTTGAATAGAAAAGATCGCGAGCGTTTTTTCGCGGACCTACGCCGAGCGCTCCGGGCAACGGGGCGGGCGACGCGTAGGTTCGCTATGGCATGGGGCAAGTCAGCCCTGCTTTTTACCCGGCTGCCGGCGGAGAAAACGCGCCGCCGTCGCCCCAGGCAAAGCGCCCGTGCATGCCCCCGGCCTCCGCGCCGACGACGAAGTGGGCCTTGGCGATGCCCAAGTCAAGGGGATGGCCGTTGGCCTGCGCCGTAACAAAAGCCTACCGCAAGGACGCACGCGGTCTCAAAGCCTTCCGCGCACTGGAACGCGTCGTCCTTGCGGCCATAGGAACCGGCCACCCAGCAGGTGCCAAGCCCCATGGCCGTAGCCGTGAGCACGGTCAGTTCCCCATAATAGCCCAGTTTTTCCTTCCCATGAGGATCCCTTGTGCCGCAGGCGAGCTGTATCACGGTTCGAACGCCTTTGAACATGCCATAGCTTTTGAAACCGTGGAACGCTGCCGAGGCGTCTTCGACGACGCGCATGGACAGGCCCTCCGTCTCGTTATAACCCGCGATTTGGGCGGAGAGCGCTTCTGTCTGGTTCGCGGCAAGGGGTTCGCCGGTATAGGTGCGGCAGGAATGGCGTTCGCTGACGGCCTGTGACAAGGTCATATTGTTTTCCTCCTCAATTATGGTCGGCATTGGATGCTTTTTCTATTTTACTACGTTACATAGACGGAAAACATTAGAAACGGATTATAAAAACAGCGGGGAGGAAATACGATGCGCAAGCGGGTTTTGGCAGCCATCCTATGCGCGGTGTGCGTGATGCCGGCGGCTTTGGCGGGCGCTTCTGAGGCGGGCGCCTGGGGACAGATCAAGCGGGAGCTTACGCGGCCCGGCGGGTGGCGGCAGATCGTGACGGAAAGCCCGTTCCGCCTGGGCGAGCGGGCGGAGATAGGCAAGGCCGGGGATGTGACGGTCTATGAGATAGGCTATGGCAGCTATCCCAGCATCGACGGGTCCACGGTGGCCGTGCCCATGGCGATGGAGTTCGCCAGACAGCACCTGCCGCTTTCGGAGAGTGACCTGTATGGCTTTGTGTTCCTGTCCACCACGCACCGCGCGTATGAGCATCTGATCCGGCGGCAGCCAAACGGCTCGCCTTTGGTGCCCTCCTTCAGCGCGGCGATGGACGAGAAACATCCCGTGGACCTGATTATCGTGACGGGCCCCTCGGAGGAGGAGCTGGCCCTGGCGCGGGAATGCGGGGTAGAGCTTGTCAAAGAGCCGGTCTGCTATGACGCGTTTGTGTTCATCACCCATCGGGACAACCCGGTGAATGGCCTGACCGTGGAGCAGGCGCGCAAGATCTACTCGGGCGAGATCACCAACTGGAAAGAGGTAGGCGGCGAGGACGAAGCGATCAAGGCATACACGCGGGAGCCTAACTCGGGCAGCCAGACGGCCATGGAGGCGCTGGTGATGCGGGGCCTTCCCTTTGGCGGCACGGAGCCGAACTATGTGGTGAGCTCCATGGAAGGGCTTGTGTCGCGCGTGGGCAATTATGAAAACGGGCCAAGCAGCCTGGGGTATACCTATCTGTTTTATATTGACGTGCTGTATCCGCACGAGGCGGTCAAGACGCTGGCCATTGACGGGGTGGAACCGGCGGCGGAGAACATACGAAGCGGAGCGTATCCGTTTTCGACGAACTATTACGGCGTGATCCGTGCGGGGGAAGAGGAGGGCGTGGCGGGCCAGTTCCTCCGGTGGATGGTGTCGGAGGAAGGGCAGCGCTGCGTGGAGCAGGCGGGGTATATACCGATGAGGACGCTTCAGTGATGGGGAGGAAATGCGCATGATGAAAAGGATAAGCCCGGCCCTGCTGCTGGCGGCGCTGCTATGCGTGTTTGCGGCAGCCGCCGCGGCGACGGAGAGCGGCGCCATAACGCTGGATGGCATCCTGTACACCTTGCGGGATGCGGATGCGTACTACGTCACCGCCTTTGTGGAGGGGGCGGATACGGTCGTTTACCGCGCGAACGTGAACGGCCGGCCGGTGGTGTATGATCCAGGGCACATCAACTATGCATTGCCCTGCACCGCGAAAAAGCTGATCATTTCCGAGGGCGTGACGGCGCTTAACGACAGACAATTTGAGGGTTGGAAAGACCTTGCGGACGTTACGCTGCCCACTACGCTTACAACCATCGGCGCACGGGTTTTCTATGGCGCGGGTGCGCTTGAGGAGATTGTGATCCCCGAGGGTGTGGAAACCATCGACATGTATGCGCTAAGCGGGTGCCCTAAGCTCACA
>WRGP01000137.1 GCA_009787135.1 Bacillota bacterium
GATCGCTTTGAGCGCGAAATGCGGGGCTCGCCGGCCCGCCAAAAGCTTGTCAAGCACCGCGAGTTTTTGCTCCAGCAGCAGGAGACGATGCGCCGTATTGAGAGCGATATCGAGACGATGGGTGAAAAGCTGGAAAACGTCCGCGCGGAAATTGCCAGGCTGGAGGAAGAGCTTAAGGATCTGCAGGAGACGCTCGCCGAAGAGGAACCGGAAACGATCGAAATCGCGCGCAAGTCGCTTTCCTATGCGCAGAAGCTCGTAAACGGCATCGCGCGTTGTGAAAAAGAGGTGGTAAAGGTCCGTAAGGACGCGGACGCGCGCGACCGCCAGCAGCACGAGGTGCGCGTGCGCGCGGCCAAAATTCGCACGGAGTTTGACGCGCTGAAAAAGAGGTATGACGAGGAATATAAAGGGCAGGCGGCCGAGCTTGCAAAGCTGCGCGCGCAGGCGGCAAGCGCGGCGGAAGGCATTTCGGAAAATATGATCGAAAAATACAAGCAGATTAAGCAGCACAATGTGCCGCCTATCGCCAAGCTGCTGGATGGAAACCGCTGCGGCGGCTGCAACATGAATTTGCCCCAAGTGGTTTTGCGCAACATCCGCATGGGCGAGCGGAGCGTGGAATGCGAGAATTGCGGGCGGATTGTGCTGGTGGAGTGAGACGCTGTGAACGAGGGGTGAAAGAAGTCACCGTCCGGCGCGTTTGCCTTATGCGCGGGGCGGTGATATTGTTTTTTGAATGGTTGAATGCGTCAACGGCAATCCATCGCTTCCTTTTTTGTCGATAGTACGCTATAATAGATGAATCGTTACACCAGCTCCGCCGCAGGTTTTGTAGGGGCGGCCTTTGGCCGTCCGTAGAGGGGGCTGTTTTACCGTATACGCGAATGGCATAAGGTAGGATGGGAGGAACCGTATGATTTGGAATCCATTAGTAGAAACCATGGACCGCGCGGCGCTGCGAAAGCTCCAGCTGGAGCGGCTGCGGCAAACCATTGCCCACTGCTACGGCAGCGTCCCTTTTTACCGCAAACAATTTGAGGAGAGAGGCATAAAGCCCGAGGACATCCGCCAGCTTTCGGATCTGCGCCTGCTGCCCTTTACCGTCAAGAACGATTTGCGGGATCATTATCCCTATGGAATGCTGGCCGTGCCCATGCGCGATATCGTCCGCCTGCACGCGTCCAGCGGCACGACGGGCAAATCCATTGTCGCGGGGTATACGGCGGGGGATTTGGACGTATGGTCTGAGTGCGTGGCGCGCGTGGCCGTGGCCGCGGGCGCGCGCGAGGAGGATATCGCGCAGATATCCTTTGGGTATTCGCTGTTCACGGGCGCTTTCGGCCTGCACTATGGGCTGGAGAAGATAGGCGCTGCGATCATCCCCATCTCCGGCGGCAATACGGAGCGGCAGGTCACCATCATGCGCGATTTTGGCGCGACGGTGCTGGTGGCCACGCCCTCCTACGCGATGTATCTGGCCGAGGTGGCGGAGAAGATGGGCGTGACCGGCGAGCTCAAGCTCCGGCTGGGCCTGTTCGGCGCGGAAGCCTCCACGGTGGAGATGCGCCGGGAGATCTCCCGCCGCCTTAACGTCACCGCAACGGAAAACTATGGCCTCACGGAGATCATTGGGCCGGGCGTATCGGGCGAATGCGAGGCCTTTACCGGCCAGCACATCAACGAGGATCATTTTCTTCCCGAAATTATTGACCCGAACACGGGTGAAACGCTGCCCGAAGGCGAGACGGGCGAATTGGTCATCACCACGCTCACCAAGCGCGGCCAGCCGATGCTTCGCTACCGCACGCGGGACATTACGCGGCTGACATACGAAAAATGCCCATGCGGCCGTACCACCGCGCGCATGGCGCAGGTCACGGGCCGCAGCGACGATATGCTCATCGTCCGCGGGGTGAACGTATTCCCATCGCAGATTGAGAGCGTGCTGCTGGAGGTCAAAGGTATTGGGCCGCATTATGAGATCGAGGTTACGCGGGAGAATTACCTTGACCGGCTGACGGTTCTGGTGGAGTTCATTGACGCGGGCCTGGTGGACCGCTGGTCCGAGCTGGAGGCGCTGCAAAGGCGCGTCCATGAAAAACTGCGTTCTGTGCTCAGCTTGGACGTGAATGTCAAGTTGGTCTCGCCCAATACCCTAAAGCGATTTGAGGGCAAGGCCAAGCGCGTGACGGATTTGAGGGATGTGTGATGGAAAAAGCACTGTTGTTGGGGGACGAGGCCATTGCGCGCGGCGCGTGGGAGGCCGGGTGCCGGGTGGTGTCCAGCTACCCGGGCACGCCGTCGACGGAGGTCACCGAGGCAATCGCTGCGTATAAAGAAATCAACGCGGAATGGGCCCCGAATGAAAAGGTCTCGCTGGAGGTCGCGTTTGGCGCGGCCATGGCGGGGGCGCGGGCCATGGCTTGCATGAAGCACGTGGGGCTGAACGTCGCAGCGGACCCGCTGTTTACCGCGGCGTATACGGGTGTTCGCGCCGGGCTGGTGGTTGTGGTCGCGGACGATCCGGCCATGTTCTCCTCCCAAAACGAGCAGGACAGCCGCTACTACGCGCGAAGCGCCCACGTACCCATTCTGGAGCCCTCCGACAGCCAGGAGTGCAAGGATTTTACCGCGCTGGCGTTTGCGCTGTCCGAACAGTATGACACGCCCGTGCTGGTGCGGCTGACCACGCGCATCGCGCACGCGCGCTCGCTGGTGACATTGGGAGAGCGGCTTGACAGGCCCGTGCCCGCGTGGGAAAAGGAGCCGCAAAAATACGTGATGATGCCCGGCAATGCCCGCCGCCGCCATCCGATAGTGGAGCAACGTGAAAAGAAATTGGCGGAAGACGCGTCTGAAATGGAGATAAACCGTATTGAAATGCGCGATACAACCCTTGGTGTGGTGTGCGCGAGCGTCTGCTACCCCTACGTGCGCGAGGCGGCGCCGGACGCCTCGGTGTTCAAGCTGGGCATGACCTACCCGCTGCCGGAAACGGCGCTTCGCGCGTTCGCCGCAAAGGTAGAACGGCTTATCGTCATTGAGGAGTTGGAGCCGTTCATGGAGGACAGCCTCAAGGCCATGGGCCTGCCCGCCGCCGGCAAGGCGGAAACTGGCCTGCAGGGCGAGCTGGGCGTCCGCAAGGTGCGCAGGGCGCTATTTGGCGGGGAGACGCGGCTTATCGCGGCGCCGCCGCAGGTGCTGCCCAGGCCCCCGGCGCTCTGCCCCGGCTGCCCGCACCGCGCGGTGTTCAACATCCTCCGCAAGCAAAAGCTCAACGTCTTTGGCGATATCGGCTGCTATACCCTTGGCGCGACCCCGCCGCTTAACGCCATGGACGCCACGCTGTGCATGGGCGCGTCCATCGGCATGGCGTTTGGCGCGGAGAAGGCGCAGGGCAAGGCGTTCAGCCGCAAATCCGTCGCGGTTATCGGGGATTCCACGTTCCTGCACAGCGGCGTGACGGCGCTTATTGACGCGGTGTATAACAGCGGGACCATTACCGTGCTCATCTTGGACAACCGCATCACCGGCATGACGGGCCATCAGGAAAACCCCGCCAGCGGCAGGGACATCTATGGCAGTCCCGCGCCCATGCTGGACTTGGCCGCGCTTTGCCAGGCCTGCGGCGTCAAGCATGTGCGTACGGCGGATCCATATGATCAGAAGGCGCTGGACGCGGCCGTTGGCGAGGAGGTGTCACGCGAGGCCGTGTCGGTGATTGTCGTGAAATGGCCGTGCATCCTGCTGGAGAAAGAGCATCCCGCGCCCTATCATGTGGAGGGTTGCAAGGCCTGCGGCGTATGCATGCGCCTTGGGTGCCCCGCCATCGGCAGCGGCGCGGACAGAACCGTTCAGATCAATCCGAATACCTGCGTGGGATGCGGGCTGTGCGCGAGCGTTTGCCCGTTTGGCTGCATGAAGCTGCTGGAGAGAGGTGAGCACGCGTGAGAATGGACTTGATCATTGTGGGCGTGGGCGGCCAGGGCATTCTGCTGGCCAGCCGCGTCATGGGCCGTCTCGCGATGAACGCGGGGCGGGATGTGAAGGTCAGCGAGGTGCACGGCATGAGCCAGCGCGGCGGCGACGTCATCACGCATGTGCGTATCGCTGAAGCGGTTCAGAGCCCTCTCATTGAGGAGGGCAAGGCCGACGCCATGATCGCCTTTGAGCGGATGGAAGCCGTGCGCGCCCTGCCCTATCTGAAAAAGGGAGGATTGATTGTCGTCAATACGCAGAAAATAGCGCCGGCGCCCGTGCTGGCAGGCGCGGCGGAATATCCCGAAGGGCTGCTGGACGCGCTGGAAAGCGCGGGCGAGCTGCTTGCCCTTGACGCACAGCATATCGCGAAGAAGCTGAAGGCGCCGCGTGCGGTGAATATTATCCTGCTGGGCGCGTTCGCCCGCAGGCGGGGAGGCGATCAGGCGGCGTGGCTGGAAGCGGTAAGCGCCTGCGTGCCGCCGCGTACGGTTGAGGCAAACCTCAGCGCGTTCCTCGCCGGATGGGAGGCGGCGGTTCAATGACAAAACAAACGCGTCATGCCATTTGGGATAAGACAGTGGAGTGCATGCCCCGGGATCAGCTGCGCGATTTGCAAAACCGCAGGCTTCGCGCCCTGATCAAACGCGTATACGCGAACGTCCCCTTTTACCGGGACAAGATGCATGCCACCGGCGTGACGCCGGGGGATGTGAAAAGCGTTGAGGATTTGCCAAAGCTTCCTTTTACGGACAAAACGGATCTTCGGGATAACTACCCCTTTGGCCTGTTCGCGGTGCCGCAGAGCCAGATCGTGCGCATTCATGCTTCCAGCGGCACCACGGGCAAGCCCACGGTCGTAGGCTATACCGCGAATGACATTGACATGTGGTCCGAGCTCATGGCGCGTTCCATGAGCGCCGCGGGCGTGACCAATCAATCGATCGTGCAGGTGGCGTACGGCTATGGTTTGTTTACGGGCGGCCTGGGCGCGCATTACGGCGCGGAGCGCATCGGCGCGTCCGTGATCCCCATGTCCGGCGGCAACACGCAGCGCCAGGTCATGCTCATGCAGGATTTTGGCACGACCACCATTGCCTGCACCCCGTCCTATGCCATGGTGCTTGGGGAAGCCATACGGGACATGGGTATCCCGCTGTCGAATCTCAAACTGCAATCAGGCGTATTTGGCGCGGAGCCATGGACCGAAGGCACGCGCAAGCGCTTGGAAACGCTGCTGGGCATCTCGGCGCAGGACATTTACGGCCTGAGCGAAATTATGGGGCCGGGCGTGTCCATGGAATGCCCCTGGCAGGCTGGCATGCATATCTGGGAGGATCATTTTGTGCCGGAGGTATTGGATCCCGACACAGGCAAGCCGCTTCCCTTCGGCCAGCAAGGGGAGCTGGTGTTCACCACGCTGACCAAGGAGGGCCTGCCGCTGCTGCGGTACCGCACGCACGACTTGACGGTGCTCGATCCCATGCCCTGCGGCTGCGGCCGTACGCACGTGCGCATGCGCAAGCTCGTGGGCCGCACCGACGATATGCTGATCATCCGCGGCGTTAACGTGTTCCCTTCGCAGGTGGAGGGCGTGCTGGGCAGCCTGCCGGGCGTGTCGCCGCACTTCCTGATGGTGGTCAACACGAAGAATAATATGGACACGCTGGAGATCCGCGTGGAGCTCACGCGGGAGATGATGAGCGATACCGTGCGGGAGATCGAGGACCTGCAAAAGCGGATTTCCGGCAGCGTCTCCTCGGTGCTCGGGTTGCACGCGGAGATCCGCCTGTCGCCCCCGGGAAGCCTGCCCCGAAGCGAAGGCAAGGCGAAACGGGTGCTGGACGAGAGAAAGCGGGAATGAGCAAGGCGTCTGGGGAATAGCGCCCCCGGCACTCCTCGAACGTTTTGAAAAGGAGGCGTTTTTGTGTACGTTAAGCAGATTTCGGTGTTCATTGAAAACCAGCCCGGCAAGCTGGCCGCGTTCGCGGAGCTGCTGGCCAGGGAGGGGATTGACCTGGTGGCGCTGTCCATCGCGGACACAACCAACTTTGGCATTCTTCGCTGTATCGTCTGCGACTATGAGCGCGCGGCGAAGGTCATGGGAGACGCGGGCTACACGGCGCGCCTGACGGATGTGCTGGCCATATCCGTGCCGGACAGGCCCGGCGGCATGGCCGGCGCCATCCACGCGCTGACAGCCGCGGGCATTTCCATTGAATATCTCTATTCCTTCGTGCGCAGCGCCGGCCATAACGCGCTGCTCATTTTCCGCGTGGAAAATCTGGAGAAAGCCGCCAAGGTGCTGGCTGACGCGGGGGTTGCGCTGATTTCACAGGAGGAGGTGCGGACGCTGTGAGCGATCCGTACCGACCGACCCGGCTGGAGATTGATTTGGGCGTCGTCGCGGGCAATGTACGCCTGCTTCGGGGCCGCGTGCCCGGATCCGCCATGCTCTGCGCCGTCGTCAAGGCGGACGGGTACGGCCATGGCGCGGTTGAGGTCGCCCGGGCCGCGCTGCAAAACGGCGCGGCATGGCTGGCCGTGGCCATTCCGGAGGAGGGGGTAAGGCTTCGCGAGGCGGGGATCGTCGCGCCCATTCTCGTCTTGGGCGGCATTGCGGAGGCGGGCGCGGAGGCTGCCGCCAGGTACCGCCTGACGCAGACGGTCTTTGATCGGGATGCGGTGGTTTGGCTGGAGGCCGCCGCCGCCCGCC
>WRGP01000138.1 GCA_009787135.1 Bacillota bacterium
CTTTGACGTGCGCGCCGGTGAGATTTTCGGCTTCCTTGGCCCAAGCGGCGCCGGCAAGACGACCACCATCAAGCTGCTGACCCGGCAGCTAAAACCGGACGCGGGCCAGATAGCGCTGTTCGGGCAGGAGATCGGCGGTATAAAGCAGTCCATGTTCGACCAAATCGGCGTGCTCTCGGACAACAGCGGCCTGTACGAGCGCCTGTCCGTCTTTGAAAACCTGCGGCTCTTCGCGGACCTGAACCGCCTCCCCCTTTCCGCGATCGACACGGCGCTTGCGCAGGTGGGGCTTGCGGACGCGAAGAAGAAGCTGGCGAAAAACCTCTCCCGCGGCATGAAGCAGCGGCTCATGCTGGCACGGGCGGTGCTGCACAAACCAAAGCTGCTCTTCCTGGACGAGCCGACAGCATCGCTGGACCCCAGCACCACCCAGCAGATCCACAAGCTCCTGCGCGAGCTTAACAGCGAGGGCACCACGATCTTTCTGACCACGCACAACATGGAAGAGGCGGACAGGCTGTGCGCCCGCGTGGCGTTCCTCAACCACGGCAGCATCGTCACCTGTGACGCGCCGGACGCGCTCAAGCTGCAATACGCCCGCGAGGAAATGATCGCCCTCACGAAGAGCGGCACGGTGCGTCGCATCGGCAAGACCGCCGGGGATCTTCGCGAATTGGCCGATAGCCTGGAAAATGACAGGCTGCTCACGCTGCATTCGCAGGAGCCAAACCTGGAAGAAATATTTCTGGAACTGACAGGGAGGGATTTGGCATGAGCATTCAATGGAACAAGGTTGGCGCGCTGTTTCGCAAAGATCTCAAGGACGCGCTCAAGAATACCCAGTGTATCCTCATGATCGCGCTGCCCATATTTTTTGTTTTGCTATATGGCTCCATTCGCTTTGGAGACGAATCCATGAGCGGCAGCCTTGTCTTTACCTTTGGTTTGCTGATGAACCTCTCCATATTGCCGGTGACGTTCATGTCCATGATGATCGCGGAGGAGAAAGAGAAGTTTACCCTGCGCACGCTCATGCTCTCCAACGTAAGCGCGGCGGATTTTCTCATTAGCAAGGCGCTTGTCGTCCTGCTGCTCGCCGAATGCTCCACGCTCGTGATCTATGGCATTACCCGCCCGGAGGCGATTACGCTCGGCCTGTTATTGCCGATCACGGTCCTCACCCTTTTATGCCTGATCATGTTTGGCTCGCTCATTGGCATCATAAGCAAAAACCAGATGTCCACAGGCCTGTTTGCCGCGCCCGCCATGCTGCTGTTCCTCCTGCCCGCCATGCTGGCGCCGGTTAACGACAGCATGGCCTCTGTCGCGCGGTTTATGCCTACGCAGGCGATGATGGAATTGCTGAGCCGCACAGGCTCCGCCGCGTTTCACATCGCTGTGCTGGTTGCCTGGATGGTGCTGGGCGCTGTGCTTTTCATGATTGCCTATCGCAGAAAGCAGTTCGATTGAGGATGTCAGCATTGACGCGGTATCTCGGCTGCGCGCCGCCGAGATATCGCGTGCGGTGACGCCGGCATGCGCAGCCCCCGTAAGCCCTCATCGTTTTCCCCGCCCCCCTTCCCTCTCGCAAAACGCGCCGGTCAGCAAAAAACGCAGCGCCAATACAGACAGCATGCCCGCCATGCCCCCGGAAAAGTCCAGCAAAATATCCCTCACCGCGGATCCGCGCCCGGTGTACATTTGTATCGCCTCATCCGTCACCGCCACGCAGAGCACCAAAAAAGAAGCGTGCAGCGCCGTATGCCATGTCACCCGCCGAAGCGTGGCCAGCATCAGCGCCGCCGCCGTGCCCAGGCTGAAAAATTCCACCGCGTGGGCAATTTTGCGCGCGTGCGCCTGAACATACGCGGCAAGCCGCCGCCAGCCCAGTCGTCCGCCGAGCAGACGCGCCAAAAAATCCGCGACCCGCTGGCTTTGCCTGGCGGATTCCGCCGGGGACAGCGTGGAATTGTACCAAATAAAGAAGACGCAGCCCGCCACCAGCAGCAGCGCAAGCGCGACGCGAAACCAGCCGGCGGGAGGGGCCGGAAGTTTTCCATGTTTTTGTTTCCTATTCATCTCCATATCATACGCCTAACAACGCGACTATAGAACACGGGAATCCATATCAATGATGGGGGTGGATAAAATGGAGTATACGATTATTGACCGGGAAGCTTTCACTGTGGCCGGCGTACGGCGCACAACGCCTTATGGCGGCGGCACATGGGCCATTGTCAAAAGCAATGGCGGCCATGAAAAAGCAAAGGAATTATTCGACAAATTCTATGACCTGGGCCTATGTTTCGGTTTCAGCGATGATGGCGGCAATGACTATATGTGCGCGGTGGAATATGATGGCAGTGTGCCCGACGGCTTGGACAGTTTTCATTACCCTGCCGCGACATGGCTGAAGTTTGAGGCGCATGGCACTGTGACAGATAATACGCTAGGCAGTGTTTGGCAGCGTATCAATCATGAGTTTCTTCCGCAGAGCAAGTATATAAGAAGCGGGCTTCCTACGATTGAAAAGTATGTATCGTGGGACGAAGCAAATAATATATGCAATGTAGAAATATGGATACCTGTTGCTGAAAAGTAATACACCCTATGGGCTGCTATCCCCCAAACACCACAGGGGCGGATGACACTCCGCCCCCCATGGTATTGCCGCAGTGATTTCCCTTACCGGCTCAGCAGCGTATTCTCGGTCTGCTTATCAAAGAAGTGCAGGAAGTCCACCTCCAGGCCCAGCTTGATCTTGTCGCCCGCGCGGGATGTCGTGCGCGGGTCAACGCGGGCAATTACGTTCTCTTCTTTGCCAGAAGTCTTCACGTACAGGAACGTCTCCGAACCCAGCATTTCCACGACCTCGATATCCACGCTGATGACCGCCTCCGGGTTGGCCTCGACGAACTCTTTGCTGTCCGTCATGTTCTCCGGACGGATGCCCATGATCACTTCCTTGCCGATGATGCCCTCGTCCACGAACTTGGCGATCTTGCTGTTGGGAATCAGAATTTTGTTGACGCCAAAGGCAGCGTACACGCCGCCGCCTTCGCGCGTCAGCGTCACATTGAAGAAATTCATCTGCGGGCTGCCGATAAAGCCGGCCACAAAGTGGTTGGTCGGGTAGTCGTACAGGTTCTGCGGCGTATCCACCTGCTGGATGAAGCCATCCTTCATGACGACGATGCGCGAGCCCATGGTGAGCGCCTCTGTCTGATCATGGGTGACATAGATAAAGGTTGTCTGCAGGCGCTGGTGCAGCTTGGTGATCTCCGTGCGCATCTGCACGCGGAGCTTAGCGTCCAAGTTGGAAAGCGGTTCGTCCATCAAGAAGACCTTTGGCTCACGAACAATGGCGCGGCCCAGGGCAACGCGCTGACGCTGGCCGCCGGAGAGCGCCTTCGGCCTGCGGCTGAGCAGATGCTCAATGTCCAAAATCTTAGCGGCCTCGTGCACGCGTTTGTCAATCTCAGCCTTTGGGGTCTTGCGCAGCTTCAGGCCAAAGGCCATGTTGTCATACACGGTCATGTGCGGGTACAGCGCGTAGTTCTGGAACACCATGGCGATGTCGCGATCTTTGGGCGCCACATCGTTAACCAGCTTATCCGCGATGTAAAGCTCTCCATCGGAAATCTCCTCCAAGCCGGCCACCATGCGCAGCGTGGTGGATTTCCCACATCCGGAGGGACCTACCAACACGATGAACTCTTTGTCTTGAATGTCGAGTTCGAAGTCGCTTACCGCCGTAACATTGCCAGGATAGATCTTGTAGATGTGCTTGAGGGTTACGCTTGCCATTGAGAACGCCTCCTTAATGCTATTTGACGTACCGGCTCGAACAATCGCATGTTCGACACCTTTGATACGCTCATTATAATGACAAAATACATAAAGGTAAACTGGTTTGTTTCACAAAGATTGTACAACCCGTTTGTAGAGTATGGCGAAGTTCACTATTATTTGGGTCTGGAATATGCATTTTTTCCATGTTCATGAAAATTGTGGACACCCTCCCGCCCGCATGAACCGCGGTTCACGCGTATGAAAGCTCATCCAGCGAAAGCCCGAAGCTCGGCGCGAATTCGCGCATAAAATCCCGAACCTCCGGCATGGCCAGCGCCTCGATATCCGCGGCGATCGCTTCTTTCGCCCTTAAGAACTCCCCGTTCCCCGCCTTGATCTCCTCCACGCACTTGAGATACGCGCAGATCCGGTCCGCGGCCTTGACCACGCGGTGTTCCTCATCCTCCTCCGGCGTGACGAAAGGCGCGTACGCCGGGCGCAAATCCTCCGGCAGCAGGGCCAGCAGTTTGCCGCGCGCCATGCGTTCCATCGCGTCAAACGCCTCACGCACCTCCGGGGTAAAGTGCTTGATGGGCGTAGCAAGATCGCCTGTGATCACCTCGCCCACGTCATGGTACATTGCCCGCGCGGCGATTCGTTCGGCGTCAAGCGTCCCCCCATAGCGCGTATTGCGCAAGATCGCCAGGCTATGCGCGATCAGAGCGGCTTGCAGCGCATGCTCCTGATCGTTTTCCGGATAGGTATTGCGCATCAGCCCCCAGCGAAGGATGTGCCGCATGCGCGCCATGTACGCGAAGAAGTGATGCATCGCTTATCTCCTTATCATTTTCCGGCGGAAAGCAACCGTATCGCCTACCTGCGCGTTTGGGCGCCCGTATATATCCTGGTGGGGATCGGCGGATAATAGCTTTCCGAAATGGGCTTGTCGCTGCGCTTGAGCACGTTGCCGCCCTTGTCTATCGTCAGCAAATACGTCTTGACCTTGTGGCCGACGGAGCCTTTTACCTCTTTTTCCTGATCCGTATAGGTTACGTACTGGCCGTTCTTATCGCGCACTCTTTCCACCTTCGCCGGAATGGGAATTTCTTCTTTATCATGCTGCAGCTTATAGGAAAAGCCGTTTGGATCCGGCCTGCCATAAATTTCAAACTGGCAAATCTTTTTTGCATCCCGCGTCGTTTGAATGGCCGTGATGAAAATTGGCATGCCCGTGTTGTTGCGGAACACAAAATCAATGCGGTCGTCATAGACCGTGGCGTCCGCCCCAAGCTCCACATAGCCCACCGGCACGCTATGGTTGGTACGGGAAATCACCTCCAGGCCGGCCTGGATCACAGCGTTATACAGCGTGGTGGAGACCTGGCAGATGCCCCCGCCCACGCCCTTCTCATAGACGCCATAGACCTGCTCTTCCGCCTCGAAGAACCCGTTTTCCAGCGTGCGCCTGCCGACTACCTGGTTAAAGCTGATTTTTTCGCCCGGCTGAAAGGTCTTGCCATTAAAGCGGTCGCACCCCACGGCGATGTTTTCATTGCGGGCCTTTGTGCTGTTGGGGTTGATGAGCGTGGAAAAGCTTGACAGCTTGACATACTCGCCTCGCAGCATCTCCGCCGTAACGGACGGCGTAACCGGGAGGAGCGGCACCTGGATGACGCCGCTCTCCATGGCGTTCACCTTTTGCATAATTTGCGCTTTGAGCTTCGCGATATCGGCCTCCTGCCCATACACCTCTTCCGTCACAAAAATGGCGTTCTTGCGATTGGTATCAAACACCCTTGTCGCGTCCTGCGGCGCCTGATACACGGCCTGGCCGATTTCGTTCAGCATGCCGTCGATGACGGCAGTGTTTTTCTCCACCCCGCTGACATAGCTCCTGTCGGGCTCAGCCCGCAACCCCGCGATCGTCTTGTAGCGATTGTATATGCTCATCAAATCCCCGTCTCCACGGCCTTTAAAAAACGCCGTGTTGACCGCGTCCGATACAATGGTTTCCAGCGATTGATTCATGCCCAGCTTATCCGTATCGAGCATCCACGTCTGTTCCCGATACGCAACCGTCAGCGACCATGTGCTCAGCTCCGCGCGCGCCTTACCCAGCAGCATGTCATACGCCTGCTGCGGCGTATAGCCGTATAGCTCAATGTCGTCAATGTATATGCCCGGGTAGAAGGTGTTTTGCAGCTCGACATCGCTCACCTCTTTATACATCATGGCGCCCATCACGCCGAGCGTCGCCAAAAAGGCGAATACAACCAACAGCAAAAAAACGCGCAACGGCCGATAGCGCGGCGTTTTGCGGCGTTTTACCGCCTTTGGAGACGTCCTCTTCCCATTGGCCGCGCGTGCGCCCCCGGGGGCGCCCCTTGGGGGCTTTGAGGGCCGCGCCTGCGGCTTGTAGCCTTGCTGGCGATAAGACATAGAAGCTTCTCTCTCTCCTACTGTATCTTTGCTGTGCCTTGCTCGATTTGGCCTATCAGGTCCCGGACATCTTCCCGGACGGTTCTCCAACGGTCAAGATGATCCCCAATCCGGCTGCCGCCGGGCGACGGCCCATGGCAATCGCTGCCGCCGGTTACAAGCAGCCCCCGGGACCTGGCCGTACGGTCAAACCATAGCGCGTCCGCTTCCGCATGGCTCGCGTGATATGCCTCCAACCCGTTCAGGCCCGCCTCAATCCAGCCCGGAAGGCGTTGGACGAGCGAAAACCTGTCCATGGCAAGACGGCCGGGATGTGCCAGGCAAACCACGGCCCCAAAGGAACGGAGCATTTCCACACCCCTTACGGTCTCTATGTGCTTGCGCGGTATATACGCCGGCTTGCCAGGCCTCAAAAACCTGTCAAACGCCTCCCGCACAGAGGCGGCGTAGCCTTTGGCGACCATCGCGCGCGCCAGGTTCATCC